>JACMPS010000344.1 GCA_014377395.1 Chthonomonadaceae bacterium | reverse complement strand
GCAGGGCATCGAACTCAAACGGCGTCAAGCCTGTGAAGGCACGAAAGTGGCGGGGCTTGCGGCGGAGTTTGGAAAGAGTGATCATAACGAAAGTTTACCCTAATTACGCAAGAGGTTTTTACAATCGAACCCGGCAAACGCGGTGGAAAGACTTGCATTCGTGGGATGAGGATCACCGTTTACGACGTGCTATCCTATCTGGCTTCCGGGATGACGCAGAGGGAAATTTTAAGCGATTTCCCCTACCTCACTGCGGAAGATATTCTCGCTTGTCTGGCTTACGCGGCGGATCGCGAAGGCATCACTAAACTCGCATCATAGATTCTCCCCGCCGTTATTCCTCTATTTCCACCCCCTTAATCAAAACTACTGCGCCTTCCGCACAACTTCGCCCCCTTACCCGTTGACGTAACCGCCTGAATCCCACTATAATAGAACGAGAAATCTACGAAATTTCGTCCTCACGTCTAACCCGTTTGTAAGGAGAGGGAATTTGGCTTCTTCCGCCGTTGACATCGAACTCGAAACACTCATTCGCGCCCGCTATCCCATTATCTACATTGTCTCGTGGGAAGAAAAGCGCGTGGAGGACGCCCTGCGCCAGATCGCACAGGCACGAGGCAAAAAAATCTATTTCTGGACGATCACGCAGGGCATGGTTCTCAACCCCAACTCGCGTGACAACGCCACCCGTGACCCAATCGCTGCCCTCGATTTCGTGATGGACTCGCGGGATCAGGCTCTTTTTGTCCTGAAAGACTACCATGCGTTTATCAATGATGTGACGGTGACGCGCCGCCTCCGTGACCTCACCCTTGCTCTGAAAACCTCTTACAAAACACTTCTCGTGCTGGCTCCGATCCTGAAACTGCCCAGCGAACTCGAAAAAGAAGTGACAGTCATTGACTATGGCTTGCCCGATGTCGAAGACCTCGATCAGATTTTGGAGAGCATTGTCCAGGCGGTGAAGGACAATCCTCACGTCACCACCGAAATGACCGAAATCGAACGCGATCAGGTGCTGAAAGCGGCACTTGGATTGACTGCCAACGAAGCCGAAAACGTGATGGCAAAGTCCCTCGTTGAAAAGCAAAAGTTCGACGTAGACGTGATTCTCTCTGAGAAAGAACAGATTATCCGTAAGTCGGGAATCCTGGAGTATTATCCTTTCAGCGAGAAAATCGGAGATGTCGGCGGGCTGAATCTGCTGAAAGACTGGATGGAAAAGCGCACCGTTGCCTTCACCGAGAAGGCACGAGACTTCGGGTTGCCCGCCCCGCGTGGCGTTCTTCTGCTCGGTGTGCAGGGTTGCGGGAAATCACTTTCCGCAAAGGCGATTGGTTCGCTCTGGCGTCTTCCACTTTTGCGCCTTGATGTGGGACGCATTTTCGGCGGGATCGTCGGACAATCGGAAGAAAACATGAGAAAAGCGATTCGCGTTGCCGAATCGGTTTCGCCTGCAATTTTGTGGGTAGACGAACTGGAAAAAGGCTTTTCCGGCACACAGAGTTCCGGGCAATCCGATGGCGGCACGACAAGCCGCGTCTTTGGAACGTTTCTCTCATGGATGCAGGACAAAAAGGCGGCAACTTTTGT
>JACMPS010000343.1 GCA_014377395.1 Chthonomonadaceae bacterium | reverse complement strand
CTCTGATTTCCGTTTTTCCTCATCCCTGCCCGCGAACCCGTCCTCTGTCAAAGAATGTCACAGGTTCGGGGAAAGCAATCACGGGCAGGGAAAAGCCCTCTCTTTCTCGAAATGTCCTGTACGAAATTGAGAAAAGCAAAACTCAAAAGGAGAGATCAACAAAGATGAAAAGAAAAACGAGAACTATGCTTGCCGTTAGTTGCCTGACGCTCGGTGTCGGAGCAGTTGCTTTTGCGGTGGGGAGGCAACAGGATCGTCTCGGTTATCAGGACACGCCGACGATTCCGGGAAGCAAGTGGCACATCCATGACGGATTACGCCCTCAGCCGAAAGTGGTAGAATCGGGAACCTTCAGCACTCAGGAGACCCCGGGCAAGCCGCCCTCGGACGCAATCATTCTGTTCGACGGAAAAGACCTGTCTCGCTGGAAAAGTGATGACGGTAGCCCTGCGAAGTGGAAGATCGAAAATGGGGCAATGAAAATTGGCGGCGGTTCCATTTCAACAAAGGATCAAATTGGAGATTGTCAGTTGCATATCGAGTGGTCGTCTCCCAATCCGCCGAGTGGCTCTGGGCAGGGACGCGGCAACAGCGGCGTTCTCTTTTTCGGCAGATACGAAATTCAGGTGCTAGACAGTTACAAAGCCCCTACTTATCCCGATGGGCAGGCGTCCGCAATTTATGGAAGTTATCCGCCTCTTGTCAATGCCTCACGCGCTCCCGGCGAGTGGCAAACTTACGATGTTCTGTTTACGGTTCCCCGTTTCGAGGGGGGAAAACTCACAAAGCCGGGATATTTCACGGTGTTCCATAACGGCGTTGCAGTTCATAATCACGCAGAACTGCTCGGCGACTCCAACTACCGCGCTCTCCCTAAGTATTCACCTCACCCGCTTCGTGGCTCGCTGACCCTGCAAGATCACGGGGGAGACCATAACGCGACGGTGCGCTATCGAAACATCTGGTATCGTGACCTCAAGTCTTATGACGAACCTTAAAGTAGAGGGCTTTGCACAAAGGTAGGAAGCGTCTCTATCGTGTCCCTCTGGAGTAGTCGGGTGACTCACGTTACACCCACTTCCTTAGAGACGCAGAGGAAGGTGTTGGATTTGCCCCCACCCTGATTCTATCCACTTACCCTCCCCCAAAATCCGGGAGAGGGGAGTCAATGCGAGTGTTCTTGACTCTTCTTTCTCTTGCTTTCACCTTTCTTCTTTGCGCCTTTGCGTATTCGCGTGAGAAAATTCCTCTCCTCGCATTTCTCTGTGTCTCCGTGTTCTCTAGCGTAGCGGGTGGTGAATTATCTCCTTACGTGGGGCGAATGAAGACCGGGATAATTTCGTGATCAGGATGCGTAGGATAGGTATGACTCGACCAATTAACCTATCCCACTTAGCGAACTTTGGGCGACGACGTTTTCTCACGCTCGTTCTGCCCGCCTTTGCCCTTTTCGGTTGTGGATCGCAAATGAACACACCCTTGACCGAGAACACGAAAGAACCCAAACCTATGACCGCCAAACCGCTGACCCCGCTTACTCCCCCTCCCGGTAGGGAAGTCGCCACTCTTGCAGGAGGGTGCTTCTGGTGTACTGAAGCCATTTTTGCCGATCTTAAGGGCGTTGACAAAGTCGAGTCCGGCTATGCCGGGGGCGATGTTCCCAACCCCTCTTACGATGCGGTTTGCAACAAACGCACAGGGCACGCCGAGTCGTTACAAATCACTTATGATCCGACAGTAATCTCCTACTCGGACTTACTTCACATCTTTCTGACGACCCATGATCCGACCACCCTGAATCGACAGGGAGCCGATTCGGGACCGCAGTATCGTTCCGCCATTTTCACGCACAGCGAAGCGCAGAAGGCGGAAGCACAGAAAGCCATTGCTGACATCACCCAGGAAAAGGTCTGGAAAGACCCGATTGTAACGGAGATAACCCCCTTCACGAATTTTTATAAAGCGGAAAACTATCATCAGCAGTATTATGCTCTGAATGGACACGAACCTTACTGCCGCCTGGTGATCGAGCCGAAAGTCACCAAGTTCCGGCAGAAATATGCGGCGAAACTGAAAACCTCCCCCTGACGTCTGGGCTTTAACGCCGCGTCTCCTCTCTTGTTTGCGTATCTTTTTGCGTAAGACACACTAGATTTCGAGAGGAGACACAATAACATGGATTTTCTGAAGCGGATTTTCTACCCGGATCAATCGGTTCGCAACTCGGTCGCCCTTTTGCTACTTCGTTTTGTGGCGGGGATTGCTTTTATTTTGCATGGGGCAGACAAAATGAAAAATCCTACGGGTTGGATGGGACCGGCTTCGACAATGCCCGGATTTTTGCAAACGATGGCAGCCCTCGCCGAGTTTGGCGGGGGGATCGCGTGGCTTCTCGGCGGACTGTTTCCCCTTTTCACTCTGCTGATCGGTTGTACCATGATTGTTGCTACACAAACCCAGATGGGGAAGGGACTCCCTTTCGTTGCCGCCGGGGGTCTGAGTTACGAGGCGGCTCTTGGTTATCTGGCAATTTCGATCCTCTTTTTGATGATGGGTCCCGGTGAGTTCGCAGTAGATACCTTTCTGCTGAAACAGTTCCGTCGTAATCATGTATCCAAGCCTCTCTCATCAAAAGAAACCTGAAAAATTTTCAATCCGCGTAAACTTTTGCGACTCTCTTGCGTCTAGACTGCAGGTATTGTGGCGAATCGCCTGATTACCCTTGACAAATTTACTTTGTTTATGTAAACTATTTGGACTGCCGAAGTAGTTCACCCACCTCCCCATGAGGTACAGCAATGGTCCGAACGGCAGAAGGAGATTTCCTGATGATGAATCGACATAATTTACTTTCAATCGCCGCACTCGGTGCGGTACTTTCTCTTCTCGTGGTTGCCCCCCGCGCAGAGGCACAACGCGGTGGACGCAACGGCAACAACGGTAATATGATGGGCGGCATGATGATGGGTGGTCCCGGCGGGTTTCGTATGGTCGAGCCAACCGTCTCCAATACATCCCAACTGATTAAGCGTCCTGACGTGCAAACTGAACTCGTTCTTTCGGGGCGTCAGCGTGAGCAACTCGTTGAAGTGCAACAGGGCATGGTAACGGACATGAGCAAGCGTGTACGTGAAAATATGCCCGATTTCCGCAAACTCAGAAATATGTCTCCTGAAGACCGACAGGTAGAACAGGAAAAGATGCGCCAGCAGGCTCAGGACGGAGTTCAGTCTGCGATGTCCGGGGCAACAAGCGAAATGGACAAGAAATTGATGACCATTTTAAGTCCGGGGCAGATGAAACGTCTTCGCGAACTGGATTTGCAGTGGCGTGGCACGCTTGCGGTTGGAGACAAAACCGTCGGCGAGAAATTTGCATTCACTTCTGAGCAAACTCAGCAAGTTCAACAACTTTTGGGTGAGTATACCAAAGAGCGAAACGATGCAATGTCAAGTGCTTTTTCCGGCATGATGGGTGGTGGAAGAGGCGGACGGCGGGGAGCGAATGGTGCAGGTGCGGGAACTACTCCTGCCGATGGCACTGCAACCCCTACTCCTTCCACTCCGCCTGCAGCAGGGGGACGTCCTCAGTTTGACCCGGCGGACATGGAGAAGCGCATGACCGAGGCACAAGCCTCAACGGATAAGGTACGCCTGAAACTCAATGAAAAGGCTCTGGAGATTTTCACGCCGGGGCAACTTGCGCTCTGGAAAACGATGAACGGCAAGAAGTTTGTCTTCCGCAAAAACGAACAGTAGTCTTTCATTGACCTCAATCAGAGGTTGTAAGATCGTCCTAAAATCAAATTACGGGAAGAGCAAATTTGCTTTTCCCGTAATTTTTGCGCTCATGACTCAGGTTACGCATTACCTACTTCATTAGAAACATAGAGGAGGATGTTAAGCGCCCCTACCCTGATTTCGCCCACTCAGCCCTCCCCCAAAATCCGGGAGAGGGGAGTCAATACAGATGCCCTCAACTCTTCCTTCTGCGCCTTTGTGTAAGGTTTCTTCCCCGCATTCCTCTGTGCCTCTGTGTTCTCTAATGCAGTGAGTGGTAAATTATATCCCTTTACGTTACTTGAGATAATCGCCGACAATTTTCCATTCGGGAATAGCGCGGTTAAAAAGAAACTTTCCGCTCAGAATATTAAATCCGTCTATGTCCCAGTAATAAACCGCTCCGTCTACCTGACTTTGCAAGAGGATGCCGGGTTGCCCTGCCTTTAGGAGACCGGGGGTTCCCACAACTTTCCACTCCGGGATACTCCCTCGAAACACATAATCCGAATCCGTAATCTGAAAAGCCTTCCACTTCCCACCTGTAAACGGAACCGTCGGTTTCGCTCTGAAGCACGATATTATTTTGCGCGGAGATCGGGCGGATTCCGATGATCAGCAGAGAGACAATCAAACAGAGACGTATCAAAGAGCCGATCTTTTCTTGAAGAGAGGTTTGAGATTTCATTTTTTCCGTTTCCTTCGTTTTCTTTTCGGGAGACTGAAAACAGGTCTCTCCGATGATTTCAGCGAACGAAACCCCACTAAAATCGTGATAAAAAGTATTTTTTCGCTTGTCGGCATTGTCGTGAGCAGGAAGTACGTATCGAACGATAGTGACACAATAGTTTTATCCTCATCGAAACTGAAGGCGATGGGATGAAACTTCTGAGGAGGCGAAAGGCAACCAATTTGACGATTTCCGATTTGAGTGATGACGCGATCCGTAATGAAACCGAATTGATCGAAGAAGGCACCGAAGAGGTTTGCTTTCGGGAAGGTGTCGTCTTAAAGGCGATCAGTGGGCTTTATATCGTCCATGCCGACGCCGATAAAGAGTCCGCGCCGAGCCTTTTTCGTTGCAGTTTGCGGGGCAACCTAAAAAAAGACCTCACCTACAATACGAGCAAAAGCGTGGCACGCCGCGTGACCCGTGCAAAGCGTCCTCTCACCAAAGACACGGTGGCGATTGGAGACCGGGTGCGGTTTCAGGTCAATGAGGAAGACACGGGCGTGATCGAAGTGATTCATCCGCGCACCACGCGCTTTGCCCGTGCGGGCGAAGGTAGGCGTGAGCAAACAATGGTGACGAATCTTGATCAGATGGGCATCGTGTTTGCGTGTGCAGAACCGAATCCCGATTTGTGGCGGATTGATCGGTGGATTATGGCGGCGGAGAGTAACGGCATCGAGCCTCTGATTATTGCCAACAAGCGTGACCTTGTGGACGAGAAAATTTTTCAGGAGCGATTTGGCGAATACGCAAGGATCGGCTATCGTGTGATCGCAACAAGTGTGCGTCAACAAATCGGCATCGAAACCTTGAAGACGCTTTTGCGGGGACGCATAACCGCTTTTACGGGACCTTCGGGAGTAGGCAAATCTTCCCTCTTGAATTTTGTGCAACCGGGCTTGAAACTTGCAACGGGCGAAATTGGGCTGACCACTTTTAAGGGGAAGCACACGACAACGGTACGCGAACTGATTCCGCTTGAAACGGGCGGGTGGGTGGCGGACACGCCGGGATTGCGAAGCCTCGAACTGCTGAATCTGGATCGTGATGATCTGCTGGCGGGCTTTATCGAGTTCGCACCTTTTCTGGAGTTGCCGTGCCGTTTCCACAATTGCCGACACGAGGCCGAGCCGGGGTGTCATCTGAAAGAAGCCGTGGAGCGTGGCGAGGTTTCGCGAAGGCGCTACGAAAGTTTTCTGATCCTTGCACATGAAGCGGAAGACGGCGTAAAAGGGTAATCTGATCATGTTATTTTGATCCTAATTTTAATCCTGTTCACCCTGAAGGGAGAAAGTCGCGATGATCCTCATTTTTTTCTTTGTCGTAATCGGTTTTCTGTTTTTCAGCGTTTTCGCCTCGAACGCAACCCGAAAAACTCAGATGCTTGGAGGCACACAGCGTCAAGCACTCGGTCAGACTCGTGACGCGGTGCAATTGCTTCGCGCTCAAACCCTTGAAAATTTGACTTACGTGGACAATTATCTCGATCTTTTGCCCGCCTCCCCCGACAAAGTGGAGGCGGTTTCTTTGCGTCAAAAGTCGGCGACTTTGCTGGGGCAGTCGGCGGAACTGGTCAAGCAGTCTCGAAGTGCTATTGATGTGCAACGTATTGAAGCCCTGATGGAAGAGGCTAAGGAAGCGGCGGAAGGTGCAAAGCGACACGTCGAGTCAGCGACAGGGGGAACGGGGGTTGCGGTTGGATTGGAGAACTCACCTTATAAGGCAACCCCACGTACTGCCGAGGGGGTTTCGTTTCGCCCTGCGGTTTACACGGATGCCGAAGTCGAAGCCATTCCTGAACGAGAACGCGCAAACTGTTTCTTTTGTTCACGTCCGGTACGCCTTTCCGACTTGACCCCGGTGATCTTTGCGGCGGAAGGCAAGCGGCGGCGTGTTCTTGCCTGCGTAGACGACGTGAAAACGGTGCGTGAAGGTGCGGCTCCTGCGGTGCGAACGGTAGAAGAGGAGGGGCATAACGTGCCCTGGTTTCGCTCTCAGTCCTACAATCCTCAGCGTGATTATCGGCAACCGCAAACGTTCGGAACGAGTCGGGGGATTCCTCACTCTTCGAGCGCACCGACTGCGGCTCATGCGGGACCCGGCGTTTATGGAAACGGCTATTACGGGGGCGGGTTTTACGATGGCTTTTTCTGGGGCATGATGTTTATGCCGATGCCGACGCCCTATCCTATCTTTCTCGGCTCCGATTCCATGCCCGTTTACTCCGCCGATGATGCGATGTTGTCACCCGATTATGGTTCCGACTCGTTTGCAGGTATGGATTACACCGATCCCACCTCAATTGGTTTCGATTTGACGGGAGGTTCCGATTCAGGCGGATTCGATGCCAATTCTTCGTTCCCTCCCTTTGATTTTCCCGATACGGGGACAGGCTATGATTCAGGGGGTGGTTACGACGCCGGGGGATGGGGCAGTAGTGATTCAGGGAGTTACGATTCGGGCGGAGGCGGGTTTGATTCAGGAGGTGGGGGCGACTCCGGTGGGGGAGGAGATGGCGGCGGGGGCGGCGGAGATTAGTCGGGACAACCCGCGAGAGTTTCCGCCCGTTTGAGTTCACCGAAAAAGAGGTATTGTTGCGCCCAACCTGCGTAATCGCCAAAGCGATCTCGATAGGCGTTTTCGATCTCGGCGTAGACGCGGGGTGTCAGTGATTTTTCGGAGAGAAGCGGTGCGAAATGCCGAACCGCGATCTGGCGAATATGGGTATCTACGGGAACGGCTTCATCCTTATCGAGCGAAAACAGGGCGATGCAATCCGCGAGTTTGGTTCCAATTCCGTGCAACGAGGTCAGCGCACTACGAACTTCAGCGAGAGGTCTCTGGCGAAGAGCGAGCAGGTAATCGCTGGGTAATATCGAGAGGCTACGTGCGGCTTGAATGACACGGGGAGCGCGATAACCCCACAGATCGCTTCGTAAAAGTGCTTCGTCTGCCTCTGCCAGTGCAAGCAAAGTCGGGAACGCGAATAGTTCAGGTGTTTGCTCCCCGTTTTCTTCATTGGGAGAGGCGATTGGCTCTCCGTAGCGTAGTGCCAGTTTGGACACGGTGCGCTCAATTTTCGTGACGGTGTTGCACGTCGCGCATAAAAACGAGAACAGACACTCCTGCGGCGGTTGACGCAAAACTCGCAAGCCTCGAAATCGTCGTGTTGCTTCGGCTATCGCAGGTTCACGCTTAATCCACTCTCTGTAAAGGGCGTCTACATCAACGTCAAGGCGCAAATAATCGCTGACAACTTCCCACCTATTTTCAAGGGGAAAGGTTTGCCAGTAAAGAGGTGCGTCTGCACCCTCGTTGGGCTTCGACAGAGCAACTCCGAGGTTTCCGATGGTTCCCCACCAGACATTTGTGCTGTCTTTTCGCCACCGAAACGCCTGCCCACTCGAGAGAGTGACGCTGAGGGCAAGCGGCGATCCCTGATAAATGTTCCACTTCATGCGTTGTTCCCGAACTCTTCGCTACTGAGGATTTGTGTCGGCTTGTAGGTGTGCCAGAGAATGCGTTCTGGGCTTTCCCCCGCCAGTGCGTAAGGAGGAAGTACGCCGATGATCTCGCTTTCCTCGACTTCGACCTCTGCGTGTAGAGCAAGTGCTTTTATAAAATCGAATAAGTAGGGGAGGGGCGTTTTTTCCGGTCTCGTCAAGTTCATTGAGACCTGTGCTTTTTTTGCTGTTGGCAGGTACAAACCAAGCGAACGGACGCCCTCTAAATTCGAGTTTGTGTCACGTTCTTCTCGAATCATCCTTGCAATGGCTTTGGCAATTTTGACATCTTGTGTTTTAAGGTTGATGTTGTAGGCGATAAGTGGTTCTCTCGCCCCCACGATCACGATTCCGCTTTTCGCGCTGATTTCACTGGGACCATAATCCGGGCTAAAAGCTTTGTACCTTCCCCGTCGCCACATCGGGAGGGCCATTTCCCGTCCCTCTTTCGCTGACTTTTCATAGAGAAAAACGGGCAAGTTCAGTTCGCCTGCAAGACCCTGAGCGATTCGATCCGCCAGCGTGATGGCGTCATCTATTGTTGCGCCACAAAGGGGAACAACAGGCACGACATCAATGGCTCCGGTTCGGGGGTGTACTCCCTGATGGGTTTGCAGATTAATTTCTCGCACGGCGACTTGTGAGGAAGCCATGACCGCCCTGTAAATTGTGTCCTCATCGCCTAAAATTGTCATGACGCATCGGTTGTGATCTGCGTCAGCGGAATAATCGCGCAGGTCGGCTCCGGCTTCTTGAATGGAGCAGGCAATTTTCTCAATGACTTCGGGTCTTTGACCCTCGCTGAAATTAGGAACACACTGAAAAAGTCTACTTTTGCCAGACAAATTTATACTCTTTCGTTTTTTTCTCGTTCGACAGCCCGTGCAAACTCGGTGTAGTAGCCTTCAAGAGAGCCAATGTCTTTACGCACTTCTCCTTTGAGGAGTGGTGTTGCGCCTACAGCGATTTGGTCATTCAGTAGTAGTCGTAGGGCATCGGGGATATTTTGTTCTCCTCGTACGTCTTTTTTCGATACTCTGAGGGCGTCGAAAATCTGTGAGGTAAGCAGAAACCGTGCGGCGATTGCAAAATGGCTGGGTGCCTCCTCGATCTTCGGCTTTTCGATGATGTCTCGAAGTATGGCGGTTCTGCCTTCTTCCAGATCAGTTTCCACCTCAGGAGCAACAATTCCGTAGAGCGAGAGTTTTTCGGTGGCGACTTTTTCCACGAGGACCGCGTTTTCTATTCCCATGCCTTGACATTCATCTATCATTCGTAGAACAGGTGGGGTTTCGCTTTCCGTTTCGATCAGGCAATCTCCAAAGGCAACAAGAAACGTTTCCCCTTGCGTCCAAGTCTCCGCGTAACGGACAGCATCACCTGAGCCGTTTGCCTCTAATTGAATTGCGTAGGAGAGTTTGAGAGAT
>JACMPS010000342.1 GCA_014377395.1 Chthonomonadaceae bacterium | reverse complement strand
CGGCATCGCTCTTCAATGTAATCCGCCTGCCTATCCGAACGACAACGGGGGCTACACAGCCGTCAACTGACCTTTCGGGCAACCCGCCCCGGAACAAAACCACCTCCTTAAAAGGGAGGTGGTTTTCTCTTCTGTCCGAGAACATCAACGATTCGATGGATTTGGACGATTAGACGATTGATCATTGGGTTTGTTGTTAAACGGTTTGATAGATTTTAACGGTCTGGTTTATCCTTGCGCTAAACACCTTTGGTGAAGGCGTCCTGCCGGACGCGATGCGGGGAGAGCAGTTATTCCAACCCCCTCCTCACCTCCCCTAGCGAAGGGAGAGGAAAGAGAGTGGCACGCTTTTACCTCTTCTGAGCATGAGGTGAGGAACAAGATTTAATGGCTTTTTGCATCTGCTCCCCTCCCCGGATTTTGGAGGAGGGGTTGGGGGCTAGTTGGGCAAAATCCGGGTGGAGGCTCTAATCGCCGAACAGATTATAGTGTTGGAGCATAATCGAGAGATCACCAAAGTCTATGCCGCCGTCACAATTGATGTCGGCTTGCTCCCGATACAGGTCATCTCCGATCAGGGCATTATAGGATTGTAGAAGTATGGAGAGGTCTCCAAAGTCAATGGCGTTGTCGTCGTTGATGTCCCCGGCAAGCAACAGCGTTGAAAAGTCACTGATGCTACTGTTCAGAAGTGAAGCAGGGGTGGAGGTTTGGAGCCATTTTCGCCCTTTCACAAAAACGGTATAATCCGCCGCAGAGAGATCATAAAGGCTGAATTCTCCGTTTGCACCGAGCGTTACTGTTTTAGTCAGATCGCCTCCCGAAGAGTGGTGCAAAATGAAAGTAACAGGTTGTGCGGGCATTGTACAGGCTTCCAGCGTGACACGCCCGGAAAGGGAAGGCGGAGCCATTGTCCAATTGCTAAGGGTAAGGGAGGGGTCTTTGATCGTGGAGGTCGTGCCTCCAAACCCGCAGGAAGACGGAGTTTGCAAGCCGAGTTTCGGTGTGCCCGTGAAGAAGTTCGAGGAAATATCGAACAGAAAGGGCGTGTCTCCCGGCTGTTTGATCGTGAATTGTCCGTTTGTCCCGATGCTCCCGGTTCCGTCGAGCGTGACCCGTAAATTTTTCACCCCAACCAGCACGCGCTTGATTCCGAAAATCGAAGCGTCGTACACTCCAAAATCAAACACGGAAGTTCCCGCAATTGCTCCCGTCATGTGAAAGGCTCCCGTAGCACGATTAAAGCGTCCCGTGAGCGGAAGTGAGGGATTTGTACAACCCGCGTAGGTGACATTGTTGACGACGGTAGTATTAGGGGGAAGAGGAAAAAGGGCGGTCAGTGTCGAATTATCCTCTAAGCCACTTTGCGCGATCACCATTTTCGCGGGATTGGAAGCGGTGAGTTCGATGCCGTCCGGGAAATATTCGGCGATGTTTTCTCCAAGCGCGGTTCCGCTTGCGCGAAAGGTTCCAGTGACGAACAGAGTTTTTCCGCGTAGATCGGGCAGGTCGGCAAAAGCCCTTCCCGAAAGCAAAATCAGGGCGAAAAAGATTGAAACGGGCAAATAGAATACAAGTTTTTTCATCGGAATGAGACTCCAGGGTGCAAACAGAGAGCGACAAGCCCGACTTTCAACGTCGCGTTGCGTTGGACGGGGCAAAGGGACAGACCTAGTTTACCCTGCTTCTCTGCAATTTTCTTCTCGGTTTTACGTAGTCTGATTAGAGGTGGATGAGAGGTTATGAGTCAAGCACAACTGGGAGAGGGTGAAGTCATCAATGGGCGTTATCGCGTCATTCGTCCGCTTGGTAAGGGAGGAATGGGGTCGGTTTATCTTGCCGAGCATACCCGACTTCACACGATTCACGCGCTGAAACAGGTGGTTTTTCCTGCACCTGATCCCACCAAAACCGAACAGGAAAACGAAGACATCGTGACCAACAGTGAGAGAGAGGCACGAACTCTCGTTTCACTCGATCACCCGAATTTGCCGCGTGTTACCGATGCCTTTGTCGAAAACGATTGCTTTTATCTTGTCATGGAGTTTATCGAAGGCTCTACGTTGGAGACTCGATTGCGTGAGAATGGCGGTCATCCGCTTTCCGTGCGACAGGTATTGAACTGGGGCTTGCAGATCAGCGATGTGCTTTCGTACTTGCACAGCCTGAACCCGCCCTTGATTTTTCGTGATCTCAAACCCGCCAATGTGATGGTGCAACCGGACGGCAAAATTCGCTTAATTGACTTCGGCATTGCCCGACGATTTCAGCCTGGAGCCTCCCGTGATACCGCTTTGCTCGGTTCCGTCGGCTATTCACCGCCGGAACAATTCGGACGCGCCCAAACCGACATTCGCTCTGATGTGTATGCGTTCGGTGCGACGCTTCATCATCTGCTGACCGGGCGTGACCCAATTGCACAGCCCTTTAAGTTTCCTCCTGCCGACACCCTGAATCTGCTCGTTTCAAAAGAACTTTCGCAACTGGTCGGTGAGTGCGTGGCGATGGACCCCGATGCCCGCCCCTTCACGATGCACGTTGTGGCAATACGTCTTCTCCAGATCAAAGACGCACTTCCAACCGACTCGTTAAGCGTGATGGAACAGCCTTTGCCTCTCTCTCTTGCGGAAAACGGTACGGGAAATCCTTCGGGAGCCTACAACTCCGCAAAACTTCCTTCCAGCACACTCCGCGCCCCTACGCAGGAAACGCCTTCGATGGTCTCCCCTGAACCGGAACGCCGGGACTACAGGATGGGCGTCGTCGTTGCGGGGTTTGTGATCGGATTATTCCTTGTGGGAGGAACGGTTTACTTTAATCGCTCTCATAAGTCGGTCAGCAAAACCGAGGTCACTCGTCTCGGTAGTACGTCCACAACATCTCCCGGTACGGTTCCCGTTGTGAGGGGAAAAACATCCCCCCCTGACATAACCACGCCGGAAGGACAAAAACCGCAAACCAATCCCGACAACCCCGCGAAAACTACGCCGCAGTACGAAGCAACTTTTGAGAAAGTTGGATTCTCCAATGTTGTCTTGAACGCGCAATCCGTTCCCTACCTTCGTTTTATGGTGAGCGGAAACGTGAAGGGGCAACGTAATGTGCGGGCGGTTCTTTCGCTGTTTTTCTATGACGCTTCGGGCAACCCCCTTTCCGCACTGGACGGACGGACGGACAACCCCTACCGCAACCCGGATGGTCAACTCAGTATCGCTCAGGAACTGCTGATTGCAGATGACCCTTACCACTTCGAGGCTCCTCTTTACTTACCGGTGGATCAAATTTCGCCTGCACTTTTACAAAACGGCGTCCAACTGCGTGCAATTCTGTTGATCAATAATAACAAAGCAACCGAGTCTCTTTTTATTCCGTTGCCCACGACCCTACCCGCCGCGCAACCCCCCTCGCAGACGCCCGACCCCACGAAAACAAATGCCCCACCCTCCGGGGGTGGGACGATTTCAGGCGCACGTTGACGGCGTTTTCCCGACTTAGTCACTTTACGCAAGGGGGAAAATTAAACCACCTGCTTCATTAGAGAGTTAGGTGATAGGGATTAGATGTTAGGGAAATGCGGGGAGAGGAAGAAACCCCACGCAAAGACGCAAAGCAAAGAGAACAAAACAAGAGCTAAGGGCATTTGCATTGGCTCCCCTCTCCCGGATTTTGGGGGAGGGGGGCAAAGTGGGTGGTGCGTAACGTGAGTCACTCGATTAGCCTACTTGATCAGACCCAAAATTTGTCGGAATTCCGGGGTTCCGGCTTCCTGCAACAGTTCATAAAGTGCCATTTCCACTGAGGAAAGCACCACGCCTCCCTGCCTCATTTTGTCCAAGCCAAGCCGCCAGTTCTCTTCGCTACGGGAAGCAAGAGCGTCGGCGACGGCATGAACCTGAAACCCCAATCCGATTAAATCATGCGCGGTCTGAGAGACGCAGATATGCGTTTCCACACCGCAAAGCAGAATTTGTTTGCGCCCGGAACGCTGTAATTCGGAGACGAAAGCGGGACTGCTACAGCAACTGAACCCCATTTTGTTATGGGGAGTGACACGATTTGATAGTATAGAACGTACTGCCGGGTGGAGATCGCCCATTTTTTCCGCGTATTGAGTTGTGACGACAATGGGAACGCGCATTGTGGAACAACCCTGAATCAAGGCGGGAATATTTTGCAGTACCCGTTCTCGCTCATGCAAATTTCTCAGGAACGGCTCCTGCATATCAATCACGACAAGCAGGGTGTTGTCCGCTTGCAACAAATTCGGGTGTAATCGGGGCATAGGCAGTCGGTTCTGGGAACTCCTCCGTGTTGTGTAAAAGGATTATCGGCGGCTCTCCGTCTTTCCTTCAATCCTAATTTTGTCTCACCTGTTTAGATTCGACAGATTCGTCCCGTTTTCCTGTATAATCTTTTGTAATGATAAAGGGGCGAACATTTCCCGCTTTTCTCCCTTGTTTTTCTGAAAGGATCGCTTTTGACTCCGATGATTTCCGATACGCTCAAATACGATGCAAACGGACTAATTCCTGCCGTTGTGCAGGATGCCGAAAATGGTCAGGTTCTGATGGTCGCTTACATGAACCGTGAAGCCGTTCAGAAAACAATTGAAACAAAACGTGCCACTTTTTGGAGTCGTTCGCGTCAAAAGTTCTGGATCAAAGGCGAAACGAGCGGCAATATCCAGAAGGTGCGTGAAGTTCTCATAGATTGTGACGCGGATTGTGTCTTAATCAAAGTAGAACAGACTGGAGCCGCGTGTCATGAGGGTTATCGCTCGTGCTTTTTCCGTGCCGTCTCTGAGGACGATAACACGCTGGAAACGCAGGGCGAGCTGCTGACGGAAAAATATTAGATTTCGGCGTATTGCTCTCAGTCCAGGGAGGTAGACTTCGCTTGTCTTCAGCCAGAGGTTTCAACCTCCGGGCATTTCTATTCGAGAGTCCGGGGAATGAATTCCCCGGCTACAAAAGCGCAAAGTCCACCTGCGTGGACTCCAAAGATAATTTTGTCAACACTTCCTAAGCCGTGAAAGAGGAATTTAGAACTTGAAAATTCAATGGCAGGGCGTCATGCCCGCCGTCACCACACAACTGCATCAGGATGGCAGTCTGAATCTGGACGCAACCGCAACTCACCTCCAAGTTTTGATCGCTTCCGGTGTCACCGGAATCGTGATGTGCGGTTCTCTTGGCGAAAACCAGACGCTGGAGCCGCAAGAAAAGCGGGACGTGGTAAAACTTGCTATTGAGGTTGTTGCAGGTCGGGTTCCCGTGCTGTCCGGTGTCGCGGAAAATTCTACTCACGCTTCGATACGTTATGTGCGGGACATGGAAACTTTAGGCGCAAGCGGCGTTATGGTTTTGCCTGCCATGATTTACAAATCAGATGCGCGGGAGACCCTCACTTATTTTCGTGCCGTTGCCGCCGCTTCGGAGTTGCCTGTTCTGATTTACAACAATCCGATTGGCTACGGCGTGGACATCACGCCTGAAATGCTGAAAGAGTTGGCGGATGAGCCGAAGCTACAGGCAATCAAAGAGTCTTCGGGAGACCCTCGCCGCATCACCGATATTTACAACACCGTGGGAGATCGTTACGCCATTTTTGCCGGAGTGGACGATTTGATTATGGAGTGTTGCGTGGTGGGAGCAGTCGGGTGGATTGCAGGGGTCGGGCTTGCATTCCCCGTTGAAAATCAGCGTCTCTGGGACTTGATGCAAGCCGGAGAATGGGATAAAGCCCGTACTCTGTATCGCTGGTTTGCCCCGTTGCAACATCTGGATATCGGAACTCACTTTGTTCAGAAAATTAAACTAGCAATGCAAGAAACCGGATTGGGAACGGAGTGGGTGCGTGCGCCCCGTCTGACACTT
>JACMPS010000341.1 GCA_014377395.1 Chthonomonadaceae bacterium | reverse complement strand
CCGTTTAGTGCTTCGAGAAAAACTTAGCCCGATCAAGGAACTTTTATAATCGGGAGATAGTCCAAAGAACAGAACTACCTGAAACCTTAAAACCGTCAATAGAGTAGTCACTTTATTTCCTCAGAATGAGAGCCTTATCTTCAAGTAAAAAGCGAGAAGAAAAATCTTTTTCACTGAGACAATCCGAACAGAGAATGAAGGACAGAAGCGATGCAACGAGAAGATGCACGAGAACTGTTTTCCGATTACATTACCGGTGAATTAGACCGTGCCAAAACGGTTGCACTGGAAAATCACCTCACTGCGACTCCAGAGAGCCGCGAGGAGGTGGAGGCATTGCGCCGTGTTTGGGAAACGCTGGACAAAGCCCCTACCGTAGAGCCACCCGCTTTCTTCCATGAAAATTTGATGCGTCGCATCGAAATGGAAGACGAAAAAGCACAGGAAGCCGGGGCAAAGCAAAAAGCCGCCGGATGGAATTGGAAGTCATTGTTGCGCCCGCGATCATTAGCACTGGGTTTGACCGCCTGTGTGCTGACCCTTTCCGTTGTTGAAGTGCGTCAGTCGAACGGAGCGAGTCTGAACCCGATTGAACCGATCATTCGGTTGTTTCGTCCTGCCCCTGTCGTTGATGCTCTACCGACACCGGAGAAGAAAACGATTCCGGTCCGACCAGCGAGATAGGTTTAATTTCAACAATGAATCAACGGTCTAGTTTATCCTTGCGTTAAGCACCTGCGGTGAAGGCGTCCTTCGGAAGCAATACGGGGAGAGAAAACAAGTTTCAACACCCTCCCGTTCTGTAAAATGAGTGATTAGTTTGGATTTGTCCGCCCCTCTGGCTATACAGAAGGACGGACATTTCTACGTTTTGCTCTCTTGTAATGAAAGACGATTTCAACTTTTCATAGGAGATTCCCCTGCCTCTGTGGAATATACAGTCGGGGAATAGCATAGGAGAGAATAATAATTTCGGCATTTTTGCGAAAAAGCACTTCTGGCACATCAATTGCATTCTCTCAACTTTCGGCATCCCTCAGCGAGAGGTCAAAAGCGAAATTAAAAAACGAATGACTAAGCGACATAAATTTCGACATTAAATCAGGATTGTAAATCAGAAGTGAGCCTTAGAAAGGGAGAAGCGTTGACACAGCAAGGACGAATTTTAATTATCGGGGCGGGGCCTACAGGTCTGGGAGCCGCGTACCGCTTGAAGAAACTTGGTTACGAAAATTTTCTGGTATTGGAAGCGAACTCCGAAGCAGGCGGTCTTGCCTCTAGTTACGTGGACGATAAAGGATTTACCTGGGACATTGGCGGTCACGTTCAGTTTTCTCATTATGATTATTTTGATAAGGCGATGGGCGAGGCACTTGGCAAAGACGGCTGGCTTCACCACGAGCGCGAGTCATGGGTATGGATCGCCGACCGATTTGTTCCCTACCCCTTCCAGAACAATCTGCGCTACCTTCCCAACGATCTGGCGGCAAAAGCAATTAAGGGACTGGTGAATCGCCCCGCTCGTGTTCCCTCTCCCACGCAGGATTTCGGAACCTGGATTGATCAAATGATGGGGACGGGTCTCAAGGAAATGTTTATGGCACCCTATAATTATAAGGTGTGGGCGTTTCCGGTGGAGGATTTGTGGTATGGTTGGGTGGGGGAGCGCGTTGCAACGGTTGATCTTGCCCGTGTCACCGAGAATATCCTGCTCGGCAAAGATGATGTCAACTGGGGCCCCAACAATACGTTTCAATTTCCGAAGTATGGCGGAACCGGAGCGATCTGGCGTGCGGTGGCAAAGCAAATCGGCGAAAATCATATTCAACTCAACACAAGAGTTGCGGAAATAGATTGGCAAAAGAAGATTGTCACCACAAAAGACGGCGAAAAATTGGAGTACGATCATATTCTCTCCACGATGCCGCTTGACTCGCTGGCAAAAACCGTAACACCGGAGCTCCCCGCAGTTTCGGAGGCGTCTCCGCAACTGAAACGTTCCCATTCTCACATTATCGGGATCGGGTTGCAGGGCGAAATGCCGGAAAAACTCGCGAAGAAATGCTGGATGTACTTCCCGGAAGACAACTGCCCATTTTATCGCGTCACGGTGTTTTCGCTTTATTCGCCGAATAATGTTCCCGAACCCGAAACCGGGAAATATTGGTCGCTGATGACCGAAACAAGTGAGTCGTCTGCAAAACACGTCAATCGTGAAACGCTGATGGAAGACACCATTCAGGGCTTGCTAAACACAGGCTTGATTCGGGATCGTTCGCAGGTGGTTAGCAAGTGGTCTTACGTGGCGGAGCATGGCTACCCAACGCCTTCGATGGAACGCAACAATCTGCTCGGCAAGATAGAACCGGAACTGAAAAAAGCGGGTATTGGCTCACGCGGGCGCTTTGGTGCGTGGAAATACGAGGTGTCCAATCAAGATCACTCGTTTATGCAAGGCGTCGAATGGGTCAATGCAACCGTGCTGGATGTTCCCGAAGTGACCGTGCGCTTCGCCGACACCGCAAACGCGATGTGGGGCAGAAAATAAAGGGAGTTTTGTTACCGTGTCTCTCCAAATTTCCGTTGTCATTTGTACTCGTAATCGCCCTGATACGATTGGGCAAGCCGTAGAAACCGTCGCAGGGTGTGACTTTTCCGGTTTTGACATTCATATCATGGACCAGAGTACTGACACGAAAACCCAGGAAATCGTGGGTGCGCTTTCGGAGCGTTATGCGTCAAAGTGCGACATTGTTTATCATCATCTGGCAAAGGCAGGGCTTTCTGCGGCTTATAACGCCGGGATTCGGACGACGACAGGCGACCTGATTGCCTTTACCGATGACGATGTGACGGTTCCCTCCGATTGGCTTTCACAGATAAAAGCGACTTTCGATGCCGACGCTGACGCGGAACTACTTTATGGGCAGGTTTGTATTCCGGAGAGCGTGATTCCTGAACTTCAGAACGGAAATCATATCCCTGTTCTGGTTTTCGGGGAGGCAAAGCGGTTTGTGCCTACCGAACCCTACGAGCCTTTCGGGATGGGGGCGAACATGGCGATTCGTCGTCGTTTGATGGAGCGTGTCGGAGGATTTGATGAGGCGATGGGGGGCGGCGGTACGCTTCGTTCTTCACAAGATCACGATTTCGCTTACCGCACTCACCGATTTGGCGGAACGATTGCCCTTGCGCCAAAAGTGAAAGTAGACCATTATGGCATCAGGAGTGAAGATCAGTGGCCCGGTACGCTCATGGCTTACGGGTTTGGCGACGGTGCTTTTTACGGTAAGCACATTCGTTGCGGAGACAAGCGGCTTGTCCTCACCTTTGCAAAATTGCTGATCAAGTTTCGATTGCGTGAAGTGCAACGGCGTCTCGGCAAAACGCCCTTTAAGCCGGATTTGCATGGACGCAATTTGATGGCGGGGTATCGTGCCGGACTTGCATTCGACATTGACCCTAAATATCGGCTTTATCAGGAATCGTCGCGGGGCGGCAAGATGAGTGTCACCGAAGCCAATGCTGTCACAACGGCAACCCGAAAATAACGGAGTGACGGACACGCAAAAGGGCACAGAGCCGATTTCACTTCTGGTTTGTACCCGTAATCGCCCAGAGGACTTAGAAGCAACGCTAACGGCGATGCTCTCACAAGACTCTCCGCATTATGAGTTGGTGCTGTTCGACCAGAGCAGTGATGAGCGAACCGCCCTTTTTGTTGCGCCCTATGCGAGAAAAGACCCCCGTATCCGGTATATTAAATCGGAAACGGTGGGTTTGAGTGTTGCCCGCAATCTCGCACTTGGAGCGGCGCAACACGATCTTTGCGCGTTTACGGACGATGATTGTCTTGTGCCAACTGATTGGCTTTCCAACATTACGCGTACTTTTTCCTGTCACCCCGAAACACAAATTTTGTTTAGCCCTGTCCATGTCCCGCCGGAAATGAAACATCGGGAAGACCTGCGCTTTCCTTCTTTTTATTTCAGCGAAGAGCGTGTTCTGAAAAGGGGAGAAATCTTCGGAATGGGGGCAAACATGGCTTTTCGCAAAGCGTTCTGGAAGGAAGTTGGTGGGTTCGATGAGT
>JACMPS010000340.1 GCA_014377395.1 Chthonomonadaceae bacterium | reverse complement strand
GACGCCAATTCGATAGAACTTGACACGCTCGATCCGACGGGTTTGCTTGAGTTCGTCGTGAGTTACGGGATGCCGAACGTAGGAAACAAGGGGCTGTTTAAGGTTTTCGTGGTAAACATGGACAATCACGCGAAAGGATCGAAGGTAATCAAGGTGACGCACGAGGCGAACCCGCGCCTTTCCCTCCTTGAAGTCACCGAAGAGACGGTTGAGTTGAAGCGGGCGGCGTGACCTGATCCCTGCCCCCACCCCACGACCCCCTCCCCCAAAATCTGGGAGAGGGGGAGTAGCGAACGCATGGGGGCAGAAACCAAAGGTTTGATGGATGGAGGGTTGGGGGGTTAGGTCAAAAAGGGGCAGGAAACTCCCGACGCGGTGTTGAACTAAATCCCTAACACCTGCGCCCATCGGAAGGAAACCTACGCCGTGACCCTCGTTACCTTTTTCTTTTTTGCTCATCAGCCGGAGCGCCTGCTTCCCTATCAGATGCGAAGCGTCGAGGGGTTGCTTTATCCCGACCGCTACCACGAATACTATTTCGATGAAGACATCAACAGCGATGTGTTTTACAAAGTCGCGGAAAAATGTTATTTCCCTACCACGCGCCTTCTCCTCGATCTCATCTACCAGCACAAGGAAACGGAAAAGCCCTTTAAGATTTCGTTCGGGCTTTCCGGGACGTTTCTGGATCAGGCGGCACGTTATGCCCCCGAACTGATCGAACTCTTTCAACTGCTGGCGAAAACAGGCTGTGTCGAGTTCACCGGGGAAACGTATTATCACAGTTTAAGCGGGCTTTTCGGCGAAGACCGAAGTGAGTTCCGCGCTCAGGTAATCAAACATTCCGACAAAATCGAGGAACTCTTCGGGAGGCGACCGACCGTCTTTCGCAACACCGAATGTCTTTATAACAATGCCATTGCGGAGGCGGTAAAATCGCTCGGCTTTGAGGGGATTATCACGGAGGGCGTAGACCGTCTCATGGAAGGGTGGAAGTCGCCCGACTTTGTTTATCAATCGCCGAGCGGCTTGCCGATCCTTTTGCGGAATTATGGGCTTTCGGACGACATTGCGTATCGCTTCCCTAATAGAGGCTGGGAACATTATCCCCTCAAGGCGGAAACGTTCGCCGGGTGGCTCGCCGAAAACACCGATATGAATGTCACGCTCGCGATGGATTACGAAGCCCTCGGTGAACACATCTGGGCGGAGACGGGCATCTTTGAGTTTATCAAGGCTCTCCCCGACGCGATCAAACAACACGAACTCCTGGAGTTCTCTACGCCGACAAACACGATCCGCAAACTGCCCATTGTAGGGACGCTCGACGTGAATCCCTTCTCGACCATCAGTTGGGCGGACAAAGAGCGCGACACTTCGGCGTGGCTTGGCAATGAAATGCAACAGTTCGCCTTTGAGGAACTGAAAGACCTGCAAAAGCCGATCCTTGAGACGGGCGATCCTTACTTTCTGGAGACGTGGCGGCGGATGCAAACCTCCGATCACTTCTATTATCTCTCGGACAAGTCCCTCTCCGATGGCGATGTGCATAAGTACTTCAGTGCTTACGGCTCCCTTTTCGAGAGTTTCATCCGCTTGCAGACTGCGCTCTCTGACCTGACGAACCGCGCCAAGAAGTTTAACGACGAGCGCGAACGCGGCATCGCAGAGTAACAGAGCATAGAGGGAAAGAGACCAACTTTGCCGTCCATTGAGATCATTTGTGTGGGACAAGAGGAGGTGAGCGACTTCTCTGATGCGCCTTTTCGTGTGTTTGCGGAGGACGAACTCGTCTCGGACCGCTCCCCAAAGCCTTTGTTCAAGCCTGAGTTCGATGCAACGGCGGGTTGCATCTATCATTTGTGCAACCCCGACGGAAGCTACAACGCCTTTGAGTTGTTGCGGATGGGGCACTATAATAAGAGAAGACTTTGGAAAGGGATGGTTGGTTTTCGCCCTGAGTATGCGCCTTATGTCCGGCAGATGCTGCGGCAACTCCTCAAAGCGTCCCCTACTCACGAGGTTATTTTCACGAGCGATTATCAGTTTGGACCCGGCGTGAGGCGTTATCATAGCTCAATCACTCTTCGAAAGTTCTGGAGACTGCACCACGCCCGCCGCCTTCACATGAATGCCCTCTACCACCTCCGCCCTTGAGATAGCCCTCCCGTTGATGAAATGAGGAACGCTCTCATGAAACACAAGTAGCACCAGACTCTTTAAGTCGGGTGCTACTTTTTTTGCTCACTTCGTGCTTAATCTGATCATAAACCGCTCAATTTCTGGTCATTTTTGATCATTTAGTTTATTTGTCCGAAATGGTGCAACATTCTCTTCTGTAAGCGCGTTACTCAGGATAGTCGTGGACAAGTTGTTATCGTCTCTGACTCCCTGAAACTCGGTTATCGGCTGAGGAGGGGAGTGGAATTGCTCGTTTTTTTAGGGCATCTCTCACTTCGTTTTAATTCTCTTCTCGTTCGGTTTTCCGCTTTACTCTTGCGTGGCAATCCCCCGATCTTTCGGGCGGCTTTGTTGCGCTTCCACTTACGATTCTACAAATGAGAGGGGGTGAAAATGATGAATAACTTGCGATCTTCTGTTTGCCTTTCCGCAGGTGCCTTGTTCGGGGTTCTGCTTTCCAACACGGCTTCCGCTCAGGTGACGCTCACACCGACCACGATGCTGAATGGTTCGCTTTATACCTACAGTTATGCAGTAGTCAACAATTCCAACGACGCGCTTGCGATCACGACCCTTAACCTGGGCGGTATCTCCAGCGGTTTGACAGGGCTGATGGCTCCTCTGGGTTTCGGAATTGATTTCGACTCGAACCTCAATCTCGTTTCTTTCTTCGAGGACAGCGACCCCGCTACTCTCCAGACCTTTGCGCCCGGTACCACCATTTCCGGTTTCTCCTTTATCAGTCCTTTTGCACCGACTTCGGTTGGTTTCGAGAGTTTGTCTGTAACGGGGAATACGTTCTCAGGCACCACGCTGGGACCTGTCGCCGTTCCCGAAGCCGGAACTACCGCTCTTTTCTTAGGGCTGACCTCCGGCATGAGTGCGTTTCTCGTGCGCCGACGACGCAATCGTCACTAATCAGTGTTGAAAAAACAGCCCACACAACCCTCTCATTATGCTCACAAAATAGTTGGCATCGTGAGAAGCGTTGCAAGGGAGGGAATTTAAATCATGGGTTACAAAAAACTGCTGTCTCTGATGGGAGCGGCGGGCACACTGGCACTGGGGAGCGCGTTTCCCGCGCAAGCCTCCAGCCACAGCGATGCCCCCCTCATCAAACTCGACCCACAGGCAAACCTGACCGACGTTTACGCCTTTGTGCGCTTGCGTCCCACCGGTCAACGTGTGCTTGTCGTCGAAGTAAGTGTGCGTCCTTTTTCCGAGCCGGGCGATGGTTCTTCGTATGAGGCGTTTTCCGATGACGCCCGTTACAGCATTCATATCGCCAACCCGACCACTGGAGCCGAACTGCAACGGTACGACTTCCAATTTTCGCCTGTCGGTGTAAGCGGAAACTACAAAAACCTGAATACCTTCCTTCGCTACGGGCGTGGAGCGGACGTGAACGGGCAACCGAACGCGGGCTCGATTCAGGACGTAGGCGATGCACACCAGAACTTCGTGCAATCCTACCAGATCACGAAAACAGTGGGCGGACAATCCACCGTTCTCAATGGAAGCACACCTCTGCTCGTTCCGCCGTACAACACCGGAGTGCGAACCACTCCGTTCTACAACGACGCAACCACAGGAAAAGCGATTTCCGGTGCTTCCGCTCGGGCGGGACTTGACAAGTACACTCGTCAAACCACCTACGATCTTCCCGGCGGAACCACCGTCTTCTGTGGCTCACGCGAAGATGGCTTTTATGCGGATACTCCCGGAATCTTCGATTTCCTCGATCCGCGTATCCTGAAAAATACAATGGGAAACGGGCTTGGTCAGGATGGAACGGGCGTAGACGGATTTAAGGGATTCAATGTTCTGCATTACTCTATTGTTATTCCGCTCTCCGACCTGCCGAGTTTCGACTTTACCGCGCCCTTCTCCAATGGACAGGCACCCGGCATTGCAACACATACCGGCGTTGGGGTTTATGCTTCGGTCAGCCGGCCCCGCATCACCCTCCGAAAAACTGATGGCGACAACCAGAGCTCCGGGCCCTTCATTCAGGTGAACCGACTGGGAAATCCACTTTTCAATGAAGTTCTCGTTGCACTCAAGGACAAAGATCGCTACAACCGTACTTCGCCCACACAGGACGCCGATCCGGTGAACGGCTATGCCAAGTACGCTCTGAATCCTGAAGTTGCCGCCCTTGAAAATGCAGTGTTTGGAACGAACTTTGCAACCTCCGGGCGTGTTGACCTCGCTCTCGTTTACATTGCGGATGTTTTACGTGTAGACACGACGACCGGTCCCGCAAACGTGGCGGGCAGTGCTGACTTCCGACGCCTGGGCTTTCTTCAAGGGGAAGTTCTCACCAACGCGGCAGGGACGAAAGTTTCCGGCGGTTGGCCGAACGGACGACGCTTTGGAGATGATGTCGTGGATATTGCTCTGACCGCGATTGCAAGTGGGCCTACTTACACAACCGTTACCGTTGTAGGTGATAACGTGAATGCAAACGATCAAATCTACAACATGACCTTCCCCTATGCGGCAACGCCTCATGCGGGTTCACGTAACACCAAGGATTCTGGAGTCAATCGCGAGTAATCCTCTGCGACCGATTTCCGGTTTTCTTGAGGGAGTTATGCTCTCTCACCTTTCCGCCCGACCTCATCACCTGTCGGGCGGAAAACTCTCCCTATCTTTTTGTTCTTCTTTTACTTTTTACATTAATCCGAATTGCCTTTTTAATTTTCAGACTCACTCCGAATGGAGGGAAGAGACCCGATGAAACCCGCATTTATTCAATCAAAATTATTCTGGGGCGGTGTTGCCCTTTCTGCCGTTCTGCTCGGAGGGGTTGCCCTCAAGCACCGAAACTCAACTTCCACTTTTCCGTCTACTGTCGTTTCTCCGATTTCCTCCAATGTAGCGCAACCAACCGATCCGAATCAGATTCTTGCGGGGGTAGAAACGATGACACACCCTTCCGTGCTGACTGCAACTGACAAGGAGATGGCAAAGTGGTTTGCAAAGGCGAAAGCGAATTCCGGCGACAGCGTTTCCTGGGTCAACTTAGGCGATACCCTGATGCAAAAAGCACGAGAAACCGCCAATCCTGCCTACTACGATCATGCAGAGCAGGTTTACCGAAACGCACTCAATTTTAACGCACAGAATTCCGACGCGATGGTGGGGCTGGCATGGGTGAATGGCGAACGACATGTCTTTGATAAAAGCATTGAATGGGCGAACAAAGCCCTGACCGTCAACTCGAAAAACAACTTCGCCTACGGCTTACTAGGGGATGCTCAGGTGGAACTCGGCGATTATGAGGGAGCCTTTAAGTCCCTTCAAACGATGCTCGATATTCGCCCTGATCTGTCTTCCTACAGTCGCGGAGCCTACCTTCTTTCCCTGACGGGGGACAACCGAAAAGCCCGTTGGCTGATGGACAAAGCCATTAAGTCCGGTGCGCCCTATGCGGAGAATACGGCGTGGTGTCGCGCTCAACTCGGTCAGATTTTGCTGAGTGACGGGAATTTGCTGGTTGCAGAACAGGAATTGACGAAAGCAATCAAACTTACCCCTTACAACGTTCAAGTTCTTGCGGCAATGGCAAAAGTAAAGACGGCACGTAAAGACTATCCCGGTGCAATTGCTCTTTATCAGAAGATCAATGCACAAACGCCACAACATAATGCAACCGTTGCGATTGGCGATCTTTACATATTACTCGGTGACAAAGCTAACGCCGACAAAACCTACGCCGAAGTCATCGCACTCCACGAACGCAACAAAGGCACGGCGCACGATCATATGCAACTGGCGCAGTTTTATGCCGATCACGATCAAAATCCCGTAGAAGCGGTTCGTCTTGCGGAAGAACACAAAACCACGCAGAATGTGTTCGAGGCAGATATTCTTGCGTGGGCGTACTACCAGAATGGGCAATACGAAGAGGCACAAAAAGCGATTATGACCGCAACGCGCTGTCATACTCCCGATGCGAAAATGATCTATCATGCGGGCATGATTGCTCTTAAGCGCAATGACCGACCCAACGGGCGAAAACTGATTTCACAAGCACTGAGCGTCAACCCGGATGCTTACCCTCTGATGGCGCAGAAAGCCGCCGCAACCTTAAAAGAACTCGGTGAAACTTCCGGTAATGAACCGCCCTTAGCGAACGCGACTCAGCCGAATTCCGCCCTGCCCTCTCCAGAAAAGCCTGATCCGGCGAAAGCAACAAGATAAGCCATGCGACGCGCCTTTCTCATTGTCCTCGCTTTTCTGGTATGTAGTTTCGAGTTCTTTCCACGCGCCGCTTTTGCTCACGACACCCCTTTTAGTTATCTGGACTTACGGGTAAAGTCGGGGGAGATTTCCGGGACGGTCGAAGGCATGACAGTAGATTTCGCGCATGACTTACCGAATGTTGACGCCCCGATGCTCCTTTCG
>JACMPS010000339.1 GCA_014377395.1 Chthonomonadaceae bacterium | reverse complement strand
GGCGAGACAACTGTGAGGCATAAGGAAGTAGTAATCCTACCTCCTTATGCCTCAGCCATGTTGAGGAGAGAAGGCGTGAGGTCTACTTTTAATGCGTCGGCGTAGGATTAGGGGATTGTCTCTCCTTCGTTTTCAGGTAGCCCTCTTCCTCATGTGAAAGGGCTGAAATCTCCTGACTGGTTAAAGGGGCGAAATAGTTGTAGACTTCCGTTAAGAACTCGCGCTCAGAAGGAGAAAAGGCGTGTTCCAACTCCGTCAATGCAAACAGTTTTCCCCCCGAACCCTTCTCGAAAAACACTTCCGTTACCTAAAACAACTTTTCCTCGACGAGATGATTCAAGAAAAAGTTGAATTGATCCGCACAGGGTTCAAAAGGCAGGTGAACATAGGGCGTTCCCGACACCGAAACGCCGAAGTATCGGTAATGCAAAAAGTCTGCATACCACAAAAGTTTACTCAGTTTTGTCTTGAAGACGAACAAACTGTGAGCATTGAGAAAAGAGCAAAAATGAGAATTTAGGCGATTTTAGGGCGATTAAAGCGATTCTCCCTTCCAATGTATTACGCATTGAGGGAAAAATGTGTTATAATTCTCCCAATGCGCCGAATGGGTGCGCGTTTCCGAGTTCCCCCTCTAAATCGAAACAGGTGTAGAAGCAAACACCTTTTCGGAGAACTGAGAGGCGTAGCGGTTATCTCCCCCGATGATCCGTTGACGCCGTTCCGGTACGAACGTATGTCCAAACCCTATCAACGCCGTGCGATTTTTCTTTGTGCCTTTGCCGCACTTCAACCCGGCTCCGCGAAATTGGCGAGGGCAACCACTCCCAAAGACGATCCCGAATCGTTGTGGGAAGCCCTGACTCATGCTACTTCTCCCACCGCTTTGCCCGCCGGTATTCCCACGCGCCGCTCTCTCGGCCCTGTCCCCGGATTTACGGTTCCCTCGTCAACAACCGGAAAAGCGGTTCAGGAAGACTTCTTCGGGAAAAAGCGAAAGAAGGGGATGCTCGGAGACTTCGGGGAGTGGGTAGGGCGAATGCAACGCGCCACCGGAACCAACGTCAACCTGAAAGGTTCGATGCAATTTTCCTACCGCATGGACAATATCAGCGGCGGGGCGGACGCGACGAATTCCTACCACAGCGATCAGTACAATGGAAATGGAAGCAACGGGCTTTACAATCTGACGCAGGTAGACGTGGACGCAACCATTTTTAATCACGTTCACTACAAAACAACCGTCAACAACCACATTCTCAACAATACGAGTGATCCTAACTATAACCGTGTGCAGGTAGACTATAATGTCGCAAATACCCGGGTTCAGTGGGGCGACATCAACGCAGGGTTCACGGGAAACTCGCTTGTCACCTTTAACCGATTTTTGCATGGCGTCCAATGGACGAACTCCTGGGGCAGAAAACTCAAAACCCAACTTCTTTACTCACAGGCGAAAGCCGAAGCCAGAACCTACACGCTCCAGGGCGCTGGAAACGCCGGACCCTATTATGTTTTCTCCGGGCAGATTGTAGACGGCAGTGTACGTGTCCGAATCAATGACCGCGATTTGACGCTGGGACGCGAATACACACTCGATCAATATAGCGGCGAGTTACGCTTACTTAATGGATTGATTGCGCTTCCTTCCGACACGATTGCAGTGACTTACGAGGCAATCGCAGGCTACGGCGGGCAGTCGAGCGGTAACATCTACGGAGTGCGAACCGATCTCGTGGCGTTCAAGGGGGTCAATCTCGGACTGACCTATGTGCAACAAACCAGCAACGGCTCCGGTATTCCTCAGCGTGAAACCCGCTATTTGTACGGGTATGGCACTCCCGCCGCCGCCTACGAATTGCCCACGCAAATTGACTTTTCCAAGCCAATGGAAGTGCGAATCGCAGGCGTCTTGCTGATGAAAGACTCCGATTACGTCACTGACCTTCGCTTTCCGTCGCAGGTACGTATCCTGCAAGCCATTCCGCCTTCGCAACAAATTCAGATTGATTATTACCCCCTCCAAACCAATGTGACACCGGGAAACCGCTCCGTCACCGGACTCGACTCGCGGATTCAACTGGGGAAACTCGGAACGCTTACGGCGGAAGCCGCCCTTTCTGGTCTCACCGTGCAGGGTATCGGTCACGGAGGGAGTGCTTGGAATGTACGCGCCGACCTCACCCCACTTCGTGATTTGCGAACCTCGATCACCCTGAAAAACATCGGTTCCAGTTATTCCTCAATTGAGTCTCCCGGCTTCGGGCGCAACGAGCGCGGTATGGAGATGAACGCGGATTATGCAATCAATTCACGCCTGAAACTGACCGGAACCTTTCAATCCACGAAACGCGCCTCCTACTCCAGCTTCTCAGGAGGAGCCTATTCACTGAACGCCGCCGTCGGGGAGGATCAGTACAGTCAGAAAAGTGCCGGACTCAACTACCAGTTCGCCAGAAACGGCTCGGTCAACCTCTCCCGCACACTCAACAATACGGATGCCATTCTCGGACAGAGCAGCAACAACCGCACCGACACGCTTGCGCTTAACTACGGTTTCAGAAATATCACTTTCGATGCGAGTGTCAACCGCAACGTCTCGAAGTACCAGTATGTTCTCGATGCGGTGGGGTCAAGTTTCTCCGCCGGAAGTTCCGCAACCTGGAGCCGCCATGTGGGGGTTTCCTGGAACCCGCTCAAGTGGCTCTCGTTGACGACTTCGCTCTCGGATAACGACATCAACTCTTATGTCGGCAACCTTCCAACCCATGCCATCGCAAAAGACACGCAGTTCTCGGCACGCATCGTCGCCTCCAAAAATCTGCGCTTCAATGTGGCACACACCCTTTCCGACTCCGGCAATGCAAACGCCGGGGCGACGGGCGGCTACTCAACAGGTCTTATCGGGGGCGGAGCCAATCTCGGACTCGGCTCGAACGGAAACTTCAGTGGCGGACTCGGCGGCTCGAATAGTTCCGGTTTCAACGGATACACCAGTTTCGGGGGCAAAAGTTCAAGCAACCGCGTTTCAATGGAATACCTACCGCGCCCGGATATGACGCTTCAACTCTCCGTGGATCAATCGTCGAGTGTCGGGGACTACCTTTACAACAGTTCACGGAACGGCTACTCATTCACGTTCGGTTATCAGCCTTCGGATCGCATGAGATTCGACCTGAACATGACCAACTCGCGCAACACGCTGACAAACGGATTTGGCGGCTCCAACTCAAATACGATGAGTCTCGGCGTAAGCGGCAAACCCTTCGGCGGCAAACTAAACCTGACGCTCAACTATCAGAAGTCGCTCTCGCGCTCCGCCTTTAACACGTCCGGTCTTTCCAGCACTTCCGGGACAACGCCAATTGCCGGGACAAACCTGACCGACAGTAGCACAAGCCTCAACTCGATGTCCGCAAGAATGGATTATGCGCTTGGAAAGCGCTACTCTCTTTTCGGTGAGTTTCTGAACTCCGATTCGTCCGGTTCGTTCGGTTCCTCCGAAAACAACCTTCGGATCGGGCTGGATTATTTGCTTTCACAAAGCAGAGAAGGCTCCTGGAAATTCTCGCTGGGCTGGCAAACCTATGCCCGCGCCAATCATGAGGTTACGCTTTCTTCCTACAACTACAAAGTCAGCACCTTGCTGGCGGAGTTCGGCTTTAATTTCCGTTAGAGATTAAGACGATCTCAATCCCCTCCTCTGATGCAAGGGGAGGGTTGGGGTGGGGTTTGTCAACGGCTCGATAGATTTCAACGGCCTGGTCTATACTTGCGCTAAGCACCTTCGGTGAAGGCGTCCTCCCGGACGCGATGCGGGGAGAGGACAATCCTCAAACCCTTTAGGAGAGACCCCATGTCCCTACTCCATAATCCGTATTCGCGCTTTGCTCTCTTCAGCCTATTCTGTTTTTCGCTGTCCTCTACGCTCCCCCAATTAGCGACTGCACAGAAAGAGGCAAAGCAAAAAGAAACGAAAAAAGAGGCAAAGCAAGAAGACGACTCGAAAAATTGGATCAATGCCGACCGCCCCGGTATCGCCGATGGCTCTACCGTGATCGGGACAAGACGCTTTCAGATCGAACTCGGTTATCAGAACGAGTATCGGAAAGATGGAACCGACACAAACCGCCTCCAGTTTGCACCGCTTTTGCTCCGTTTTGGCATTGACTCTCATCTTGAGTTTCGTGTCGAGAGCAACTTCGTGACTTTCAGCCGCCAGACCTCCGTTCCTAACGGAACCACGAAAACGGATGGATTTTCCCCGGCTTCCTTTGGCGTCAAGTGGCAGTTTCAAGAGCAGAAAGAGACCGGAAAGAAAGCCTCACTCGGTACGATTGTCCGCGTTTACCCGGCGTCCGGCTCCTCCGATTTCAAGCAAAACCACACAACAGGAGACATTCGCCTCGCCGCCGATTGGGACTTTACCCCGAATCTTTCGCTAAATCCTAACCTCGGCATCGGCTTTTATGAAGACGGCAATGGTGAGACCTACACGGCGGGAACCCTGGCAATGACGCTGAATTACTGGAACCGCGCTCACAAAATCAACCCGTTTCTCGACTTCGGGCTGATCGCCCCGGAAGAGCGAAACGGACGCTCCTCCCTTATTTTCGATACGGGCATCGCTTTCATTTTAGGTCCGAATGTGCAACTCGATTTCAGTGTTGGCACAGGCTCACTGGGGCGCACGTCTCCTCATCCTTTCATTAGTACGGGACTCAGTATTCGCTTTTAGGTCTTTGTTTTCACGGCATTTTTAATAGAAAAAAGAGAGGAGAAGGAACGTTTCACCGTTCGCATTCGTTCTTCTTGCACTGGCGAGCAAGCGAGGAGTCTATGCTTTTGCAAAGATAAGTTGCCTTGTCCGCAACCTCTTTCCAAAGGAAATTTCAATGGCGAACGAACCCACTTTGCTTCCTCCCACATCCGATGAGGGACTCATTGCTTCTCTCACGGCTACCACGCACGATACCGCTCCCCGCGTCGTCTATGATATTTCGCCCGCAACAATCTGGCGCGTCCTCCTTACACTGGCGGGGCTATGGTTTCTGTGGCACATCTTGCCCGTCCTCATTTTGATTGTGCTGTCGTTGATGCTTGTCGCTACTTTCAATCCCCTTGTCAGTCGTTTGCAGGTGAGAATGAGGCGAACCTGGGCAATTGCCGGAGTGATTTCCGGCGTCGTTTTACTGTTTCTCGGTACGCTCGCTCTGATGATTCCTCCTCTGATCCTGCAAAGTTACACCCTGATCGAACGCGCCCCCGAATATACAAAGCAGTTGCAAGGGATGTTGGCGGAACACCACATCAAAGTGGATGTCCAACAGAAAGTCACGGAGATCACCGGGAACTTCAAGAATTCCACTCCCGAACTCATGCGGATTATGTCCCACCTCGTTTCAGGGCTGACCGCTTTTGCCACCGTTGCTATTCTCACGATTTATTTGCTGATTGAGGGCCCGCAGGTCGGATCAAACCTCATGCGTCTTCTGCCCCGAAGAGATCGTTTACGGGCAAGAAAACTCGTGATTGACATCGGCGTTAAAGTCGGCGGTTACATGAGGGGGCAACTGGTAACTTCCGCAATCGCCGGGGTGTTTTCCTTTGTCACCGTATGGGCTCTGGGAATCCCTGCGGCACTTGCGCTGGGAGCCTGGGCTGCCGTTGCCGACGCCATTCCTCTCATCGGTTCTCTCATTGCGTTAGTCCCGGCGTTGCTTCTCGCATTCACGGTTTCTCCCGGCAAAGCCGTTGCCGTCACGGTTGCCTATCTCATCTACAATCAGGTAGAAAGTCATGTCATCGGACCAAAAATCTACGGAAACACACTGGGGCTTTCACTGTCGGTGATCGTGATCAGTCTGCTGATCGGGGTTGAATTGATGGGAATGATGGGGGCGTTGCTAGCACTTCCGGTAGCGGCGGCAATTCCCAGCGTAATCGCCTATATTCAGGATTGGCAAGAAACGCACAGCCCCGCCGACCCGGAAAGCGTACTGCCCTGACAAAAAAAGCGAGGTTTCCGAATAATTCGGAAACCTCGCTCGCTCTGTTCAGCGTTTGTTGTCTTGCATCGCCTTGCCCTGGGCTTCTGCGCGTGCTTTCATGTCCGCCTGTTGCTTCTCCATTTGTCGTTTGACTTCCGGCGGCATATCGTTGCGAGTGGGTGCGTCGGTATTTTTCACGGCGGGTGTCGCCTCCTCAGCGGGTTCTCCCTTACAGCCGAACTGACAGAGGAAGGTAACACCAACCAGAGAGATCACGCGATTTCGTTTCATCAAAATGACTTTGTTCCCCCTTTCAGAAGTCTCATTTTAGAAATCGCCTGCGAAGAGACCGGGAGCCGGCTCGTAAATGTGATCCTGCCAGTTCAGCCGTCCTCGCATCATGGATTTTACGTGTCCGTCCGCCCAGGTCACGGTGGTTGCTCCGGTGTGTCGGAAACGCGGCATAATTGCCGGGTTTGGCCAGCCGGGCCAGGTGTTATCTATCGTGAGGTCCTTGTCAGCATTGGCGGCATATTTGTAGGCAACTGCATTTCGGTTAGGGCGCCATTTGCCGTCGGGATACTGTGACCAGGCGTTATCGTGACCGGAAGCCCATGCCCACCCGTCCGTGATAAACATATGCCATGCCCAACTGTAGGAGTTGCGCCCCTTATCAACGATAGTCGCCAACTCCGCAGGCTTATCAATGGCTGCCATTGTGGTTCCTGCGGTTGTGCAGGGTGTCCAGCAGTCTTGCATCACTTTAGCGTTGACGCCGTAGTTGTTATTCTGTTGTACAGGGAAAGAAGGACAACGAAAAACGCCGTTGTTACCCCACTTGTCTCCTGTCTTGATGTAGGGAAGCACGTCGGTTGCCCACAAATGTTGACAGGTTCCATTGGGGTCTGCCCCACCGCATCCGCCCGAAGCGGAACCGATCTCAAACCACTGCGAACGAGGGTAGGTCTCGTCGTAGTCTTGAGCATACATCATAAAAGCAGTTCCGATTTGCTTGTGGTTTGAGACGCAGGAAACACCTCTTGCCTTCTCTCGAGCCTGAGCAAAAACCGGAAACAAGATTGCCGCGAGTATCGCAATAATAGCGATGACCACAAGCAATTCAATCAGTGTGAAACCTTCTGAACGTTGACGCATCATTTCACTCCTCGTGAATTTTGCAGACGGTAGATATAAGAGAAATTACGTGAAGTTGTCTGCAATTAGACTCAGAGTATAGAGACGCAACCTTAAAATTTGATTAAACAAACATTAAAGTTACCTGATTTATTGGCAATTACACTTTTTATTTCTGGCTTAAATCTACAAATCATAGCAATTTCTGCTTCTGAAAACAGCGACTGCAATCAAAAGCAAATCAGGGCTTTTACTACCCGGCACTGTCAAAAAAGACCATTTCTCTAAACGATTTTCGCACCGTTGCCGTATAAAGCGAATAGGGACAGGAAATATTGGTTCTTTTTACAGGTGAAATAAAGTAGGGGTGAAGCAAAGAAAGGAATTGCAATCATCAAAACATTTCCCCCTAAAAAATCGGTTTCTCTTCACAATGAAGCCATCTACAGAAACCGGAAAATTCTCTCTT
>JACMPS010000338.1 GCA_014377395.1 Chthonomonadaceae bacterium | reverse complement strand
GGCGTGGCGGGTGTCACCGGACAACTTCCCGCAAGCGTCTCCGAAAAGTGGCTCGATGCCGTCGCGGAAGACCTGCTCGCCGCAAAAGGACGTTCGCTAGTCGTTCCCGGTGAACGAATCTCCCCTGCCATTCAAGCCCTCTGCCATGCGATCAACAATGCGCTCGGCAATGTGGGAGCGACCGTCGTTTACACCGATCCGATAGAAGCGAGAGTTAGCCAACAAACCGAAGACTTGAAGGCACTTGTTGGCGAAATGCGTAAAGGCAAAGTCGAGATGTTGCTGATTTTCGGTGGCAACCCGGTTTATACCGCTCCCTCTGATCTCAACTTCAAGGATCAACTGACGAAGGTAACGCTTGCCGTTCACCTCAGTCTTTATCAGGACGAGACCTCCTACGTCTGTCAGTGGCACATCCCGGAAGCGCACTTTCTGGAGGCGTGGGGCGACATTCGGGGACACGACGGAACCCTTTCCTTAGTCCAGCCTTTGATTGCACCGCTCTACGATAATTATTCCGCACATGACGTACTCGCCGGATTGATGGATGAGCCGCGCCGGGGTTATGATCTCGTCAAAGACAACTGGAACCAAACCCTTAAAGCCGTTGACTTTGATAAGGTTTGGAACCGCGCTCTACACGACGGAGTTCTCGCCGGATCTGCTTCTGCGGTAAAGCCCGTAACGTTCTCCCCGAATTTCGCTTCGGCGCTTCCCGAACCGCCCAAGCCGCTTTCGTCGGGTGACATCGAAGTCGTGATCGCCCCTGATCCCACGATCTGGGACGGACGCTATGCCAACAACGGCTGGCTTCAAGAATTGCCCAAGCCTCTCACAAAGACAACCTGGGACAACGTGATTTTGATGAGTCCGATCCTGATGGATCGCCTTAAAATCGGGCGTGAGCAGGTTGTCGAAATCGCGGTCAAGTCGACGGATGGTTTGATCAGAACCGTGCGTGGGGCGGCATGGCACTCCCTGGGACACCCGGACAACTCGGTGACGGTTCACCTCGGATATGGGCGCACCCGCGCAGGAGACAACGGAACCGGATGCGGCTTTGACGCAAACGCAATTCGTACCTCCGACGCAATGTACCTTGCGACCGGATCAACGCTTAAGAATATCGGCATATCGCTTAAAATCGCTACCACGGAAAATCATCACCTGATTGAAGAGTCAATGGCGAAAGGAAAGACGATTAACGACTTCCAGGAGCCGGAGCGCGAAGAGCAAATTATTCGTATCGAGAGTCTGGCGGAGTATCGCAAGCCGAAAGAAGAAAAAGAGCCTCTGATTACGGTTTTCCCGGAGATCATTGGCGGTGAGGAAGAAATTCCCTCGATTCTCAAAGACAAGGGCTTGAATGGCATTCTCAAAAGTGATTACGACTTCAACTACACCGAGTTTAACCGTTGGGGCATGGCAATTGACTTGAACGTCTGTACGGGCTGTAACACCTGTACGCTGGCGTGTCAGGCGGAAAACAATATCGCCGTTGTAGGAAAAGATCAAGTTCTGCGGGGGCGTGAAATGCACTGGATTCGCATTGACCGCTACTACAAAGGCGACATTGAAAACCCGGAAACCTACTTTATGCCGATGACCTGCCAACACTGTGAAAAAGCACCGTGTGAGCCTGTCTGCCCGGTTGCCGCAACCGTTCACAGTCACGACGGGCTGAATCAGATGGTCTACAACCGATGTGTCGGCACGAAATACTGCTCCAATAACTGCCCTTATAAAGTGCGACGCTTCAACTTCCTGAATTACGCGAACGACTTTTCTCAACCCGTTCTCAAACTGGTCAAAAACCCGGATGTGACGGTGCGCGGACGTGGCGTGATGGAGAAATGTTCATTCTGTGTGCAACGTATCTCCCGCGCCCGTATCGAAGCGAAGAAAGAGGGACGCAATGTCGGGGGGAATGAGGTGGTGACGGCGTGCCAACAGGCTTGCCCGACCAACGCGATTATTTTTGGTGATCTCGGTGATAAGGAGTCGGATGTCTCCAAAGCAAAAGAAACCGGCAAGGATTTTGTGGTTCTCGAAGAACTGAATACCCGTCCTCGCCTGACCTATTTGCCCCGAGTTCAGAACCCGAACCCAAAACTGAAACTAGGGAAGGAGTAATCCCTGATGGCTTCCAGTAATGCATTAAATGATGAGTTAATTACGGGCGAACAGTCCTACAAAACGATTAATGACCGAATCAATAATATCGTCCTGAACCCCGGCAAACACGGGGTCTCCTGGTGGATGGTCTTTCTTATCGGGTTTGGATTGCTTCAGGTTCTCGGCATGGCACTTTTCTGGCTTCTCTGGCGAGGTGTCGGTGTCTGGGGAATCAACAAGCCCGTTATGTGGGGCTGGGACATTATCAACTTTGTCTGGTGGATCGGTATCGGTCACGCGGGAACGCTAATTTCGGCGATTTTGCTTTTGCTGAGGCAAGCATGGCGTACCTCGATTAACCGATTCGCCGAGGCAATGACGATTTTTGCGGTTTCCTGCGCCGGAATTTTTCCGGCACTTCATACCGGAAGACCCTGGGTCGACTACTGGCTTTTTCCTTACCCGAACGTCGTAGGAATGTGGCCGCAATTCCGCTCTCCGCTTTTGTGGGACGTTTTCGCGGTTTCGACTTATGCCACCGTTTCGATTCTCTTCTGGGCAGTTGGACTTCTTCCTGACATCGCTTCTTTAAGAGACAAATCCCGGAACAAAGTCGTCAGATCCGTCTATGGCATCCTATCACTCGGTTGGACAGGCTCCGTCAAGCACTGGCATCGTTACGAGCAAGCTTATATTCTGCTTGCTGGACTTTCTACACCGCTCGTGCTTTCGGTACATACGATTGTTTCGTTTGACTTTGCCGTGTCCATTGTTCCCGGCTGGCACACTACAATCTTTCCGCCCTACTTTGTTGCGGGAGCCGTCTACGCGGGCTTTGCGATGGTGCTGACGCTTGCAATTCCGGTTCGTGCCTGGTATGGTCTGAAAGACTATATCACGATGCGCCATATTGACTGGATGGCGAAGGTCATGTTGGCAACCGGGCTGATCGTGTTTTACGGTTACATTCTTGAGATGTTTTACGGGATGTACTCAGGCAACGTCTTCGAACTCGGTCTTGTCAAAAACCGTCTTTATGGACCTTACGCCTGGTCGTACTTTATGCTGCTCTTCTGTAATGGCGTGGTTCCGCAGCTACTGTGGTTCCCGAAGATTCGCCGCAATCTGGTTGCCCTCTGGCTAATTTGTCAGGTAGTCTCGATTGGAATGTGGCTGGAGCGTTTCGTCATCATTTCGGTGAGTTTGCTACGCGACTTCCTGCCTTCCTCGTGGGGCTTCTTCACTCCGACGATGTGGGATATCGGTCTCTTTCTCGGAACAATGGGGCAGTTTATGTTCTTGATGTTCGGCTTTTTGCGGGTTCTCCCGATGATCAACGTCTTTGAGATGAAAGAACTCTGGTACAAAATGACGGGGCATCACCATACGGGGACAAGTGCAGATCACGGAGCGCACTCCGACAAGCCCGCCTCTGATGAAGCGACAGGTCACGGCGGTCCGCCTCTTTTGGGGCAACCCGCCGCAGATAAGGGAGAATAGGCATGACACTCGTTCAAGAGCCAAAACTCTATGGATTGGTTGCGGAGTTCAGTGACCCCGATGTCCTGCTCACCGCCGCCAAGCAAACCCATAATGCGGGCTACCGCAAACTCGATGCGTTCTCGCCCTTTCCGGTGCATGGGCTTTCCGACGCAATTGCCTTCGAGGATTACAAGGTTCCCTGGACAGTTTTCTTTATGGGACTACTTGGCGTAACCTGTGGCTTTGCAATGCAGATTTACGTCTCCTATATTGATTATCCGCTTAACGTCGGAGGTCGCCCGATGCTCTCGTGGCCTCAATTTATTCCGGTTGCCTTTGAGTGTACGATTTTGTTCGCGGCGTACAGTGCCGTGTTCGGAATGTTGGCTTACAACGGCTTTCCACGTCCGTACCAGTCCATCTTCAACACACCGCGCTTCGATCTAGCCTCGCAAGACCGCTTTTTTCTCGCCGTAGAAAGCGAAGACCCGAAGTTCGACATTGAGCATACGGAAGCCTTTTTGAGAAGTGTCGGTGCAAACACTGTTTCGATTGTGCAAAAATAGCGAAATTGAGCAGAATTAAGATGAGTCAGAAAATGATCAACACGAAAATCAGACAAGCCGCACTCGCGCTTTCGGGGGCGACCCTGCTGACATTTGCCCTTACCGGGTGTCACATTGATATGTGGCGTCAGCCGAAGGTACGCCCTCAGCAGGAAAGTGATTTCTTTGCGGATGGCATTGCTTCACGTCTTCCCGTTGGGAAAACGATTGCTCGCGGGCAACTCAAAGAGGACGAGGCGTTTTACACAGGTTATACATCGAAAGCAGCCGATAAGCATGAGGTCTCCAACGCCGTACAAAATGGACCCGTCGCTTATGGTACGCCGCCCGGTCAACCGATTGTCGGAAGCGGCGAGAATAACCTCGGCGCAAAGCCGCTTACCTACATTCCGATAGCCGTCAACAAAGAGGTCATCAAACGCGGACAGGAACGCTTTAACATTTTCTGTACGCCCTGTCACGGAAAAGTCGGAGACGGAAACGGCATGATCGCTTTGCGCGGACTTGCTCTACGCCGTCCACCCGGAAACTATCACACCGACCGACTGCGAAAAATGCCTGTGGGTCACTTCTACGATGTGATCACAAACGGATACGGCTCGATGTACTCTTATGCGTCCCGTATTCAAGACCCGAAAGACCGATGGGCGATTGTTGCCTACATTCGTGTGTTGCAGTATAGCCGTAATGCCCCTGTCACCGACTTGACCCCTGAAGAGCGAACAAAACTGGAGCAAGGTGCCACGACCACAGGAGAGCAGAAAGAACAATGACGAATCAATTCTGGCAAGCCTATCTCTTCGGTTGGATTTTCTGGGTCTCCCTTTCGTTGGGATGCACCGGACTCCTATTTCTGTTCCACGCGGTCCGAGGTTCCTGGGGACTCCCGATCCTGCGCGTTCTGGAAGCGGGTACAAAATTGCTTCCCTGGATGGGATTACTCTTTGTTCCTATTGTAATGAATGTCCTGATGGGTGGCGATCTTTACCCCTGGGTGCATCGTGGCAGTGACCCCATTCTTGCAAAAAAGGCGTTCTGGCTTAACCCGGGCTTCTTCGCAGGAAGGCAAATCTTCTACTTCCTTATCTGGAGCATCTGGGCGACTTTGCTTACGCGCAGTGCTAAAAGTCAGGATAGAGACGGCGACCTTAACCGACAGCAGTTCCGCTCTTCATTCGGTGCGTGGGGCATGGTGATGTTTATCCTCAGTGCCACACTTGCCTACACAGATTGGGTAATGTCACTTGATCCGCACTGGTTTTCCACGATTTTCGGAGCGTGGTTTATCATGGGCAATTCGCTGACGGCTTTTTCGTTCTGCACCATTTTTGTTGCAAGCCGCTCCTTGAAGAACAAGCAACCATGGGCAGGAGCGAACACGTTCTCATTCCGCAAAGATATGGGCAACCTGATGCTCACACTTTGTATGATCTGGGCATATTTCTCGCTGTCACAGTTTTTGATTATCTGGTCGGGCAACCTGCCGGAAGAAATCACCTACTTCACGCGCCGTTTCAACGATCCGATGTTGCTGACAATTGGAACTCTATTGATCTTCTGTCAGTGGATGATCCCTTTGCTTTGTCTGTTCGCGCCGCGTACCAAACGCCAGACGCACCTACTCCTCAAAGTCGCAACGTGGATTATGTTTGTTCGATTTTTCGACATCTTCTGGGCAGTCGTTCCGTTTTTCATGGTACCGGCACATGATAAAGCCAACCCGATGCGAATGATCCTCGAACCCGGTTTTGCGATCTCGTGCGGTGTAGCAACCCTGATCTTCGGAGCGGTATGGGGAATCATCTTCGGAATTCTCTACAAGAGTGAAAATGCACTTCCGACGTTTGATCCACGCTTGCAAGATTTGATGGAGGCAGATGTTCATGTCTAGTCACGGTCCTAAACAAAAAATTATCGTTGACCCCACGCAGGGCTATGAGCGAACCGATGTTGTCATTCCGGAAATCGCGAAATGGCTTAGCGCACTCGCGGTCTTTGTGACCGCAAGCGCAGTCATTGCCTGGGTGATCTACCTGAATTTCGTACCAAAAAGCGGCGCAATTGGGGAGGCTTCTCGCTTTTCTCGTGAGGCAAAACGTCCACCGGAACCGACACTGCAAGCACTTCCAAAAGTCGAAATGCGCGACTTTCGGGATGACGAAGATGTAAAGGTAGAAGGCTATACTTGGTCGAACAAAAACGGTGGAACCGTCAATGTACCGCTCGAAGAAGCTGTCGATAAAATGGCGCAAGAAGGACGTATTCCGAGCAAAGCACAGGAACACGGCATAACTGATCCTGCAAAACTCGGAGAGCCGGGAGCACGTCGTTATGATCCTTCATTGGGAAAAGCAGATCACCCGCCTGTTGGAAACGACGGAATGTCTTCTCCTTCTTATCCCGGCGTCGCTTACCCAAAGAATACCCCGCCACAGCCGGGACTGAAATAAAGGTGGGGTAGAAGCCTATCTTATATTAAAGCCCTGATAATATCGTGAGACAAGCTCTCTTCCTGTAGCGTAAAATAGAGTGGAGAAACCAGTTTTTCTCCGAAAATAAAGAATGGCTCAGGGTGACGACAGGCGGATGATCGTCTGTCACAACAGGGGTGCGAACATGAAACAGAGTATCAAAAAAATAGGAGTTGGGTTGTTGCTTGCAATGAGCCTTTTGCCGATGACGGCAAACGCACAGGGCAAGAAAATTCCGACGGGTTCACGTCCCGATCAGGCGAACGATGTCATGATCGAGCAACATTTAGACGCACAAATTCCGCTTGATGCGACGTTCAAGGACGAAAATGGCAAGGTCATTAAACTCGGTGACTACGTGAAGGACAAGCCGACTGTACTGGTAATGCCGTTCTACAAATGCGCGGGAAGTTGTGCCCTTGAGCTCGAAGGCATGATCCAATGTTTTGACAAGTTGCCCTTCAATGTCGGCAAAGAATTCAATGTGCTGGCAGTCAGTATTCATCCGAAGGAAACTCAGGAAGACGCCCTCGCTAAGAAGAAGACAATTCTTGAAATCTACAACGGCAAAGGCGACCGCCCCGACGCGACAAACGGCTGGCACTTTCTGACAGGTGACTGGGAAAATATCAATAAGTTGGCTCAGCCTGTTGGCTTTAAGTACGTGTACGACGAAAATAAAAACCAGATTTCCCATGCGGCGGGAATTATGATTTTAACACCGAACGGCAAAGTTTCCCGTTACTTCTACGGGGTTAATTACGACAAAAAGCAGGTCAAACTTTCCCTTGTCGAAGCAGGCGAAAACAAGATCGGCAACCTTGCGGATAAGATCACTTTGTTCTGCTCTGCGTTTGACATGGCGGCTGGCAAATACACTCTGTCCATCATGCGGCTCTTGCAGATTATGGGAACCATGACGGTACTAGTCGTGGTTTCGAGCATCAGTTTGATGTCGTTCCGTTATCGCCGTATCGCTTTGCGAAAGTCGGACCTGGTGGGACAAACGCCGTTTGCTTCCCCTTAGTATTTTGGTTTTGAGAGACGGTTTGGTTTACTGTGGATTGATTAAAGAGATGGATAGCGAATTATGAACCTAAATTTACCGCTTGCCGAATGGGAACTCGGAGTTAAGATTCCCTTTCTGCCGCAACAGGCTTCTACCTTTGCCGGGGAGATAGATACCCTTTATTTTGTGTTGTGGGCATTGACTCTGTTCTTTTCGGCACTCGTTGGCTTTCTGATTCTGTTCTTTGTGATCCGATACAAAAAAGGAAGCAATGTCAGTCGTGCCAATCTTGTTCACACAAGCCACAGTCTTGAACTTGCGTGGTCCATCATTCCGCTTTTCCTCGGCTTGATTATCTTTGCATGGGGAGCCAAACTTTATGCAGACGTTTATAAAGTACCGAGTAACGCAAAAGAAGTTTTTGTGATCGGAAAGCAGTGGATGTGGCATCTGCAACACTCAAACGGAATTCGTGAAAATAACGAACTCCATGTCCCAATAGGGCAGCCCGTCAAGTTGACGATGATCTCGCAGGATACAATCCACTCGTTTTTCGTGCCGGACTTCCGCATCAAGCGTGACGTGCTTCCCGGACGCTACACGACAGTCTGGTTTCAGGCAACAAAGCCGGGGCGGTATCACCTTTTCTGTGCCGAGTACTGCGGGATGCAACACTCGCTGATGGGTGGCTGGGTTTATGTCATGGAGCCAAAAGACTTTGAGAAGTGGCAAAACAGTAACGGACAAAAGCCCGGTGATGCGAGTATGAACACTCCTACTGCACGTCAGTCCCTATCGGAGCAGGGCGCGGAAATTTATCAGTCGGTGGGTTGTGCAAACTGCCACGCACCGCAGGACAATCGTAGAGGACCCTCGCTTTACGCAATTTATGGGAAGAAGCGACAGTTTGTGGACGGGCGAACCGAAATCGCAGATCGAGCCTATATTCGTGAATCGATCTTGAAACCGGGTGAAAAGATCACGGCAGGATACGAAAATATCATGCCGGTCTATGATGGTCAGTTGACGGAAGAGCAAGTCAATGCGCTGATCGCCTACATCAAGTCCCTGGGAACGACAAACGAGCCGAAAATGCCCGGTTCTGAACTGGACAACAACGGAAAGCCGATTTCTACGGACGGAGGCAAGTCCAACATGGGAGGCACTCCGGGAGCCACAACGGGACCGAATTCCGGCAATACGCGAGGTACCGATTCGACGGCTTCCCCGAACACCAAAAATTCGGCGGATACACAAAGTATTCAAGGTGATGTCAGAGGGACTTCCCCTGGATCGAACTCCTCTGGTACAATGAATAGGTAATTTAGAGTAAGTCAGTTGTCGCGCCGCCTCTCTACAAATGGGAGGGGTGGCGCAAGGAAATTTTGAGGAGCTACGCCATGAGTGCCATTCCGGTACGACCCGAAGAACTAGCGGGTACAAAGCGCGAGAATTACATCAACTGGAGCCACACCGTTAAGGACTGGCTTCTAACCGTAGACCACAAGCGGATTGCGGTGCTTTACCTTGTCTCGATCTCCATTTTCTTTGCAATGGGTGGAGTCGCGGCTATGTTCATCCGCCTGGAACTGCTGACACCGAAAGGTGATCTGTTCCGCTCGGACGTTTACAATAGGATCTTCAGTGCGCACGGAATTATGATGATCTTCCTCTTTCTGGTACCTTCAATTCCGGCGACACTTGGTAACTTTCTGATTCCGTTGATGATCGGTGCCAAAGACCTTGCTTTCCCACGATTGAACCTGCTTTCGTGGTATCTGTATATGATCGGCGGTATGTTTGTGCTTGCCGCAACCGTCTTTGGGGGCGTTGACACGGGGTGGACCTTCTATACGCCCTACAGTTCCGTTTACTCGAACTCACAGGTGGCACTCACAATCTTAGGAGTGTTTATTGCAGGGTTCTCGTCAATCGCTACGGGCATCAACTTTATCGTCACAATTCACAAAATGCGTGCGCCCGGTCTCACCTGGTTCCGCTTGCCGCTTTTTGTGTGGGCGCACTATGCAACAAGTTTGATCATTGTGCTGGGGACTCCGGTTGTTGCGATCACATTGGCACTCGTTGCCGTAGAGCGTGTCACGGGAATTGGAATTTTTAACCCGAACCTCGGTGGCGATCCGGTTTTGTTCCAGCATCTTTTCTGGTTCTATTCTCACCCGGCGGTTTATATTATGATCCTGCCCGGTATGGGAATTACTTCAGAGATCATTGCTTGTTTCTCTCGCAAGCGAATCTTTGGATATCCGTTTATTGCGTTTTCAAGCCTTGCGATTGCTTTGTTCGGCTTTTTCGTGTGGGGACACCACATGTTCACCACCGGGCAGTCTATGTACAGTGGCATGGTTTTCTCGATCATCAGTTTCCTTGTGGCGGTTCCCTCCGCAATCAAAGTCTTTAACTGGACTTCGACAATGTACAAGGGAACGGTTTCGCTGAAATCACCGATGATCTATGCGCTCGGCTTTATCGGATTGTTCACGGTCGGTGGGTTGACAGGGCTGTTCCTTTCGACACTTGCAATGGATGTTCACCTACAAGATACCTACTTTGTAGTCGCACATTTCCATTACGTGATGGTCGGCGGTTCGCTTTTAGCGTTCCTCGGCGGTATCCATTTCTGGTGGCCAAAGATCACTGGCAAGATGTACCACGAGGGGGTGGCAGTTGGGGCGGCAATTCTGACCTTTATAGGGTTTAACCTGACCTTCTTCCCGCAATTTATCGTAGGCTACATCGGAATGCCGCGACGGTACCACTGGTACCCTGACGAGTATCAGTTCTGGCACGTGATGTCATCGGCAGGTGCTTCCGTTCTTGCACTTGGCTTGGTGATGCCTGCGGTTTACCTTATCCTATCGCTGAAATATGGAGCGGATGCAGGTCCAAACCCCTGGCGAGCCGTAGGGCTGGAGTGGACAACCTCTTCGCCACCACCGCCTCACAACTTCGATGAAATCCCTGTCGTGACATGGGAAGCCTACGAATACGATGCGGACTACACGGATCAAGTCGCTGACGAGTCTACACGGCAAGAGATTAGCGGAACCGTTCCGCACCCTGTATCAGATCACATGGGAACCTACGGGAACCCACCAGGAGAGTAGTTGAAATGAGCGTGGAAGCCCTCCATGACGGACATTCACACGGCGAATCGAGCGACGCACATGAGTCTTTTGCTCACCATTACGTCAATCGAGCGCAACAAGATGAGGCCTATATCGTCGGGATGTGGACATTTCTGGTCACGGAGATCATGTTTTTCGGTGCCTTGTTCGCCGCCTACGTGATCTACCGTGTCCAAATGCCCGAAATCTTCGATGAAGTGAGTCGGGATCATCTTGATGTCAAGTTGGGCTTCTACAACACGCTCATTTTGCTTACTTCCAGTCTGTTTATGGCATTGGGCGTAAGAGCGGCACAACTCAAAAGCAAAAAAGGGCAACTTTTCTGGATCGGTTTGACTTTGCTTTGTGCATTTGGGTTTCTTGGTATCAAGTACAAAGAATACAGTCACAAAATCGAACTTAATCTCGTTCCCGGCGCACATTTCGTTTATGAGGGAGCACATGCGGGAAACGCACATAATCCTTCCGAGGCAGAACTGCTGGCGGCATCGAAGCCGAGTTATGGACCGGATAGGGTGAAAGCGACAACGGGAATTGCCGTTAAAAGACGTCCAGGTGACGATGTAAAAAAAGCGGAGAAAGCACAAATCTTTCTCGGACTTTATTTCATCATGACGGGTTTGCATGGGATCCACGTTATCATCGGAATTTTTCTACTCGGTATACTCTGGTTTATGATTAAGTACAATCATCCCCTTGCAAAAGACTTTATGCCGATTGAAATGTCCGGTCTTTACTGGCACTTTGTAGACATCGTCTGGATTTTCCTTTATCCTTTGATGTATCTTATCAAACCGTCTTTAGAATTACTATTGCATCAATAGAGAGATTACTTCGCATGGCTGTCGAAATCGCAAACAACTTAGATCCACATTCAAGTCCCGTTGAACATCACCACGATAATCATGGGGGTGGGCATCATGTGACGCCAATATGGATTTATGTCAAAATCTTTATTGCTCTGCTGGTGCTTCTGTTTATCACAGTCGGAGCCGCCTTCTTCGATCTAACGGAGATTTTGCCGATTCACATCAGAGGAATTAACATTCTTGTGATGCTTGCCATTGCGATTATTAAAGCAACACTGGTC
>JACMPS010000337.1 GCA_014377395.1 Chthonomonadaceae bacterium | reverse complement strand
TTTTTCCGATGTTTTCAGGTGTTTTCACGAGGGCTTTGATGCGGTCACGGTAGAGGGCTTCGCCGCGCTCGGCGACTTCGGTAGGATTGATTGTAGTTAGGGTCATTCCAGTCACTTCCTTTTCTCTAATCTGCAAACGGCGAAAAACTGAGTGGCACGGCACAAAGTGTTTTCTTTATTTCGGGAAGAGAAATGTCAAGAGGGGGGACACTCGCGCCGCCCATGATTTTTCGTTGTGTTGCGCTCCCACTGCCTCAAAGTAGGCGAGGTCAGTGTTTAGTTTCCAGCCTTTGGAGGTCAGGGCATCCCGCAAAAGTCTTGCACCGGAAAGCATTTGTCGTCCTTCCTCCGTGCCGATGTCAAGCCAGATTTTCGTTTTCATATTCGTGGGCATTGCGAGAGTCTGCTGAACAATAATGTTGTTGTCCCACCAGACTGAGGGCGAAACGATAGCGAGTTTCCCGAATACCGCCGGGTACTTGATGCCCAGATAAAGCGAGACCAATCCGCCCAGAGATGAGCCACCAAGACCCGTATTCGCGGCGTCTTTTTTCGTGCGATATTCCCGGTCAATAAACGGCTTGAGTTCCGAGACCAGCATTTTTCCGTAAGCGTCCGCTTCGCCCCCCCTCCCTTTTTCGTCCTGAGTAGGCGTGTACTCGGCAACTCGCTTTTCACCTGCGTTGTAAATCCCTACGATAATGAGAGGTTGAATCTTACCGCTTGTGATAAGGCTCTGCGCGGTTTCGTCCACACGCCACTCTGCACCGGGAATGTAACTCGTGGAGCCATCGAAAAGATTTTGTCCGTCGTGAAGATAGAGAACCGGATAGCGGACTTTCGGGTTTTTGTCGTAGTTCGGGGGCAAATAAACGAGTACATCCCGGTCCGCACTCAGAAATTTAGAGTGAAAACGGGGGTGAGACCGAAACAGCCCGGTTCGTGAGGGCACGACTGAGTTAGTTTGCGCGTCTGCGGTTTCCACAAGTGTATTGGGAAAGGTGAGGTTGACTAAGCCCATGATTAAAACCTGAAAAAGTAGATTTAAAGAGGACGGTCGGGTGGGCATAAGGCAAGTTTCCCCTCTGAAGCATCCTGAGAAAGATAAGACTATAAGTGACGCTTCATTGCGCGATCATAAATAATTGGCGGAACGAGTTGATGGGTTCGTGCTGAATTATAGCATACCTGCGAGTTCGAATCACGTACTATTTTCGGCGGGAAGGGGCGGTTTGTTCAGGCGAAAGATCAGAAAAATGGAAAGACCAATCACGATTGCTTGAGTGCTAATGCCTAGTATCCACTCGTGTGGCGTCACGTTCCACTGAGTTGTCTGGTGATAGTGAGAAAGCGAAGAAAAGATCGGAAGTCCTCGAAACCATGCGTTCCAGGGCGGAATGTTGTCGAGCAAATCCAACAAAATCGCAAAAAAGCCGCCTACCCACAACGCTTCCGAGGCGGAATGATGCTTTGATAGCCACCGGATCAGGAAAATCGCAATAATTCCGTCAATGACTGAGGTGATGATTTCGCCGGGAGTGGGGGGCATATCATCAATTCCGAAAACCGCGTGAGCATCGAGATGCGGCACTTTGTCCAACAAAAGATGACTCGCGAACGCAAGCGGAATGACAAGCCACAACCGCCGATTGCCAAGAGCGGCGCCAATCGCCGCACCTGCCAGAATATGAGGGGTTCCCTGCATTGAGTCACTCTTTTCGTTTACTCCCTGAGTGTACGTTTGCACTCAGGGAGTAAGTTTCAGACGGGGATCAGGGGCGACCGTAGGCTTTGCCTGAATCGGGCTGTGGCACGTACAGGTCTAATTTTGTTGCGGGATTGTAGGTTTGATCGAAGCGGTGCCACTTTGCGTGACCGTCCACAAAGACGTAATGCGCTCCGCCCTGATACCTTTCTTTCTCCACTTCATCTTTTGAGAGGAGCAGGAAATGACTTCCGAAATTGCAACCGTAGGGTTCCCAACACATCGGGTGAACGTGATCCGCCGCCTTGTTTTCTCGATATTCCACCAGATAGATGCAGGATGCGGGGGCGGAAATACCTCCTAAAGTCATAGGCCCCGCAAGATAAGCGTTGATCGCATAGGAGGAATGTCGTCTGTTGGGTTCCGACGGATAAGTTTCCCAATTTTGCTAAGCATCATCCACAATGCGGTTGAGCAATCGTGCCTTGACAGAGGGTTGAACGGTTTCGATCCAACTCGCCATTGCCCCGGCATGATCTGTGAGAGGTAGCCCCTCATCGTAATCCTGAGCGTACATCGTCAAAGCCGTTCCGAACTGACGAGCGTTGGAGAGGGAAACCGTTGCACGGGCTTTTGACCGTGCTTGAGCAAACACAGGAAATAGAATCGCCGCAAGAACGGCGATAATGGCGATGACAACGAGTAATTCGATGAGCGTGAAGCCGCGTCGAAGGGTAATCATGGAAAGAGTCCTTTCACTTTTGTGCGAACAATTTTGTGCAATGGATAGGGAATGCTTTTAGAAAAGCGCTCAGAGGAGCAAAAGTGAAGAGGACGGGGGATGCTGAGCGGGGCGCGGTGAGTGAGAAACTAGTGTGACGACAAGAGTGAGTACGTCTTGTTCAGGAGCGAGAGCGAAACGCATAGATTCGGAAAGACACGCAGAAGCAATCCGGGAAAGGGAGAGTGCCACGAGTTTGGCGTCTTCGGGGGCGTCACAGGCGGGGTCCAGGGAAGTCGGATCGGAGGAAGTCCCGGCTTTCGGTTTGCAACAGCACAGAGTGCCGTCCAGACAATGAAAGCATTTGCACAGGGCGGAATGTTCTTTTCCTGCAACTTCGTTGAGAGAGGCAGAAGCCGTTTTCTGGAGGGAAAGAACAGGGGGCGGAAAAGCAATAAACAGAGGTAGCAAGTCGAACAGACCCTGCACCACGAGCAGAAGCCAGACCAGCATTGCAAAGGCTGTTGTTCCCCGTTTCACCATAGTCTTATGATACCCCGACTTTGCCCCCAAAAGAATCGGGATTCAGGAGGAATTACCCTCTTTCCCGGTAGGACTACCGCCGATAATCTTACCGACACGCCCCGGATAACCCAACAAACGGATTTGTGAGCGGGCGAAAAAGACACATGACAAAGGAGTGTAAATCATGTCAAACAGCGGAGTCAGTTTTGCGGGTTTGAGTTCGGGGATCGATACGGATTCCATTATTGCGAAACTCATGCAACTCGAAAAGCAACCGATTGCACGATATCAAAGCCAGCAACGCGCCCTTAACAGCCGGATGAACGCCTACAAATCCATTAGTGCTCAGTTGTATGGAGTGCAAAGTGCGAGTAGTAGCCTCAACCTCTCCACCACCTATAAAGCCGTTACCTCAACGAGTTCCGTTTCCGACAATGTGACCGTCTCGACAACTTCAGGAGCGCAAACAGGAACCTACAATGTCACCGTCAACGATCTCGCGGCGTCACAACAACTCAGCAGTTCGCCGCAGTCGAGTACTTCCGATCCGTTGGGCTATACCGGACAAATTTTGATCAATGGAAAAAGTATTTCGATCAAGGCGACCGATACGCTTTCCACGCTTGCCTCCAACATCAACGCGGCAAATGCGGGCGTTTCCGCAGGAATTATTTCTCCCACTCCCGGGCAAAACTACCTCACGATAGGAAGCAACACGACAGGCATCAAAGGCTCGATCCAGATTTCCGATGTGGGCGGGGGCGACCTGCTCGCCAACAAACTCGGACTGCTCAACTCGGCGGTGACTTCACCCGCAAACCCCGTCGGGGCAAATGGCGTCGGTTCCGGTGTTTTCAAGAGTAGCGGAACAAGTCTCGGTACGCTTCTTGGTCTTACCACTCCTGCCGCCGGAACCGTACAAATCGGGGGGCAATCCATTGCAATCGATCTTGCAACAGACACGCTTTCTTCGGTGGCAAGCAAAATTACGGCGGCGAACATTCCGGGTATTTCCGCTTCCGTCGTCTCCACCACCGATGTCCGCACCGGAGAAGTCGGGCAACAACTGCAAATCAGCGGGGCGACAGGCACAACAGGCACTCCCTCCCTTACCGATAGCAACAACATTTTGTCCAGTATCGGAATTCTAAAGAGTGGAGTTGTGGCGGGGCGTGAACTGGCTCAAGCAAAAGATGCGTCTTTCACCGTCAATGGATTGACGGCGACGCGCTCCAGCAATACGGTCAGCGATGCAATCAACGGCGTTACGCTGAATTTGCTGACGGGGGGCGGCAAATCTTCCACAATCACGGTAGGGCGTGATATTGACAACATCAAGAGCAGAATTCAGTCTTTCGTTTCGGCGTTTAACGGAACGATGGACACGATTGAAAAAAGCACCTCCTACGACCCGGAAACAAACTCTTCGGGCCCCTTGTTGGGTGATGCCGTCGCGCAGGGAATCGCCGATAATTTGATGGAAATGGTTTCGACCAAAATTTCCGGCGTGTCGGGTGCTTCAGTCAATCTGCTTGCGGACATCGGCTTGTCTCTCTCGACAACCGGGCGCCTGACGATTGACGACGCCAAACTTTCCAACGCCGTTTCTACGGGAAATCTGACCGACATCGCCCGTCTTTTCAAGTCGGATGGAGTGTCTTCGACGCCATTGATGGAGTTTGTAGGTTCCACAAATGACACGCAGGCAAATGCAAGCGGGCAATACAATGTCCGAATCACAAAGGCGGCGCAACAGGCAACCGTCACGGCAGGATTCGCACTTGTGGGCACTCTCGCACAGGATGAGACGCTGACCTTTGGCGGCTCGCTTTTTGGAACGACAATTCCCACAGATGCCGCAACGGTTCTCAAAGGCAAAAGCCTGACGCTGAAAGCGGGAAGCAATCTCGCTGACATCGTTTCCACAATCAACAGCAACAGCGACACGAAAGACGCGATTACGGCTTCGATCATTGACGGAAAACTCAGTTTCACCTCGAAGAATTATGGCTCGAATGTCACTTTCGCTGTCTTTTCGGGAGTATCGGACGATCCGGCGCAACGTTCCAGCGGGATTGGTTCGACGCTCCGCTCCGGGGTGGGGGTGGATGTGGCAGGCGAAATCGGGGTGCTGATGTCCGGGAAATCCGGGGCAGCCGATACGGATTACAACTGGGAAGCCGCAACCGGAACCGGGCAAAATCTCGTGGGTTCCAAGGTTGCTTTCGGACGTGAACCCGCTGGAAAGTCGCTCGGCTTGAAAATTCGCATCAACTCCAAACCCTCTGATATTCCTGTAAATGGGACTTTGACGGTAGGAACGATGAAGTTTACTCGTGGCGTCGGCGACATTATGGAGGGGTATCTCAATATTCAGAACGATGCCTTTAAGGGCGCGATTGGCGGGACAACGCTTGACTTACAGGCGCAGGTGGATGCCTTCGACAAAGACATTGCCAGAGTCAATGACCGGATCAAGCAATTTGGGATTGACCTGAAACTGAAGTATTCGTCAATGGAAGCGACGATTAGCCGTATCAAAGCCAGCCAGTCCAGTCTGGCGAAAATCGCGACGCCTCAGTAGTCGAACTCGGTAGGACATTTGGGCAACCTTCGGAGAGATGCAAACGGGGTGTCCAATTTTTGTCCAATTGGGAGCGGCACAGAGCGGGGAATTTATTCCCCGGACTTTCGCTGAAATTCAACGGTCTGAAGACCGCCGCTAAGCACCTGCGGTGAAGGCGTCCTTCGGACGCAAAGTCTTTTGAGTCCGCCTTCGCGGACTCAAGGCGAAGAGCCGTTGCGACTGAAAGCCGCTTCCAATCACTCACCTGTTTCTCATTGCATGAAATGATCGCATAAAATTTCGGAGAAGACGCAAGACTTATGGCATTTGCCGTTCCCAACCCATTACAGGAAATGATGTCGCCCACTCACGGCACTCAAATTTCCCTCTATTCCGCCGAACAGGAGCGTCTTCCCTCTCACGCTCCGTCCGCCTCCAAAGCACCCGCGACGGCTCAACTCAAGGCGCAACGTCGGTATCAACAGGCACAAATCGAAAATGCCAGCCCTGCCCGTCTTGTGGTAATGCTCTATGATGGTGCCATTCGCTTCTGCAATCAGGGACGCGAAGCCATGCTCGAAAAGCGTCTTGAAGACCAAAACGACGCACTGATTAAGGCACAACGAATCGTTCTGGAATTGATGGGGGCATTGGATCAGGAGACGGGCGGGGAAATGGCGAGCAACCTCATGCGCGTCTACACTCACGTTCTGGATCGCTTGATTCACGCAAATTTGCAGGATGACCCCGCTACCCTCGAAAACGCAACGACGCTTCTCACGGAGTTGCGGGAGTCATGGGCGGAAGTAGAGCGAGTGACCTCTCTGCCGGGAGGGAAATCGTGATGGATTCTGAATTCGACGTGGAACCCGTTGCGCTCTCCCCGGAGCAGGTCGCACTGATGCAGGAGGGACTACGTCCGCTCGTGCGCCTCAGACAGATCGCTCAGGATATTCAGTATGCAATAGCCGAAGACGACATGGAATTGGCGTCGTTGGCGGCGGAATTGCTTCCTGCGGTGACGGAATGGTGGAGCCAGAGCCTGTCCACGCTTCCGGTGGGGGCAGGTGACGCCGCAGACCTCGCACTTGAGACCCGCCGCATTTTAGGCGATTGTGAACTGAAAATGGAAGTTGCAATGAAGCGTACCGCGCAGGAACTCCGCCACCTCAAGCGCAGTCGTGCCATGTTGGAGGCGCAACCTGTGCTTCCTGCGGTTCGGCGAGTAGACACGTTAGGGTAGGGGGGTAGGGATTAGGGAGTAGGAGAAAAATTCCGGCGGAATAAATTCGCCGCTGGCGGCTTTGCCGTTCTGAGTTCATCCAATCGCGGACAAAAACAGAGCATTGTTGCCCCCGCATCGCATCCGGCAGGACGCCTTCACCGAAGGTGCTTAGTAAGTCCGGGGAATAAATTCCCCGGCTAGAGGGAAGCGAAGTCCACCTCCGTGGACTCAATGCAAACGCAA
>JACMPS010000336.1 GCA_014377395.1 Chthonomonadaceae bacterium | reverse complement strand
CAGACCTCCTTACTGTGATCCATGAATTGGAACAACTCATTCAATCGTGATCTGAAGCAAAGCCAGCAAGAAGTTGTGCAGGTGCCTCTGCAAGATGGGACGTTGCGAGAGTTGCAAAGAGGGATGCCTGAGAGTGTAACGTAGGTGAAACTATTTGACTAGCCCATATATCCACTGGAAAAGGAGGATGAAAACATGGCTTACGAAAGAGCGATTACAAAAGATACCCGCAATAGGGAAAGTGAGAAGCTAAGGGCAATCCTGCACGGGTTGTATGCGGAGATCGGTTTTGAATATGATCCACAGGCAACCCCGGATACTTCGGTTCAACTGAGTATTCAGGACGGTGTACGTGCCAAGGACAACACTTTTTCTTGCGGCATTCGAGGCACGGGGCGAGGAGTGACTGGCGATGCCTCTGGTGCTATGTGATGCGTCGGCGACAGTCAAGCGGTTTGTCATTGAAACGGGAACGTCGGTGATGAAAGCATTGTTCGATGCGGTGACGCCGGAAGAGTTGTAGACGATGATGATCGGCTATTCGGAAACGTTCGCCATTCTGTGGCGGCGACACAACGGCGGGGTGATCAATCGAAAGACGTTCGTGGCGGCAACGTCTTCACTGGAAACGATTTTCTTCAGGGGAGCAAATGTGCCGTTAGAGATAGATAATGCGAGTGTGGTGCGAAGTTTGGCATGATCCAAAAGCACAATCTAAATTCGACGGATGCAGTGATCCTAACGCTGTATTCGTAGCTCTCAAAGGGGGTAGTGTCCGAAGGACACGGGGCGTACTCGCCTCTAGCGCGGAATTCAGTCCTGCGGAAAACATACGGACTCTATTTCAACTTAGAGAAGTCGGGGCGCAAGGATGCCGTGCTGGTGACGCTCTCAAATTCGCGCTGATAGTCTGAAAAACGCTCTTCCCCTCCCAATTTCAACAACGGGGGTCTCATTTTCCCTCATCACGCCGCAACTTTTCTGTACTCTACCCCATTTCGGACGAAGAAGATGATTTTCTCCTCCTCTTTCTCCCGGCAATTCTCCTTCTCCTCACTTATGGTATAATAGCGCGGCTTAAACATTATGTACAGACACGCAGGAGGGGCAATTTTGGCAACCGCGATCCAACCCACAACGGAAACACTCACCGACGAGCAACTCGCTTCACGCTTTGCAAACGACCTTGCAAGCAAAGCCCTCATCGAATTAGGCGATGCAGCAAAGGCATCCGAGGTGGCAAAAGCAGTCGGAAGAGACGATTTCGAGATGCAACTGGCGCGGGTCGCACTCGCGACTAACCCCAATGTCACTTCCACAGACCGCAAATGGACGCTCTGGTCTCGCTTTATGGACGCTCGTAGCGCGTTCGACACCAACGTTCTCAGACTTCTTCAGACCTACGGCAAACCGCTTCGCGTCTCCGAACTGGCGAAAGAACTCTCCTTTATCTATCATCGTCCCGCCGAAGTCTTCGAGTCCATGCTGACCCGACTTTGTGCCGACGGAAAACGCTTTGTCCAACTCAAATCGGGTGCTTTGATTCCGACGGCATGGTTTCTCAAAATCGAAGATGAGGCGGATGAAGAGGTTCTTTTCGACAACTTTTTAGGCGATGAAGAGGTTTATCCGTACTATGACCTCGCGGATCGAGTCGCACTTTCCGCCGATCCCCTCACGATTTCCGCGTTTCTGAATGAAGTCGGCAAGCCCGTCAAAAACCTGGCACTGCAATTTCTCGCATGGCGACGCAACAAGGAAGAATTCTCCGCCTACAAGTTTTATTCGTCCGCTTATACATTGAGCGGGGCTTTTCCCCTTTCCGGTGGCTACTGGCTCGGCGAAACCCTCATTGAGCGGATCGTGCCGCATTTCGCAGAGATCGCCAAGCAGGAAGTCGTCGAGGCGCAGGAGGCAGAGGCAGCCCCACAGCCGCTCACCATTGGCGACGAAGACCGCGAACGATTGATCGTTGCGGTTCTCGAAAGCGACACAACGGTTTTTGCGGACAAACTTCTTTCGCAGATTTTCGACATCACACAAGACGAGCGCACTTACGAAGAAGACCTGACCTCCGTGAAAGAGGCTCTTAAAAGCGACGCCCGCGTTCTCTGGGTCGGTGGTAATCGCTTCCGCCCCGAAGGAACGATCCCGGCGTATGTCTTCCGTGTACCCGGCTTGCTTGAAATTCCGCACTACGAGTTCTTCAACGAAGACGGCGATTCGATTGATCTTATGTTGGAAGATGACGGCTTGGACGGCGGACTGGACAAGGAAATCCGTCACCCCTTCGCGCAAGATGTTCTGGACGAAGAGGCGATTCCCGCCCCCGACTCAAATCCGCCCTCGAATGTTCGCGCCGTGATTAAGTACCACCATAAGATGATCGGAACATTGCCGCTTTGTCAGGTTCCGGCAGGATTTTTCCCCGTTGAGCCGAACATTCTAGAAGGTGAGTTTTCGTTGCCAGGCGGTCAAAAAGCGCAAATCTGGATTAACAACGAAACCCGTCTTGCTTACGGCTTGATTGACTGGTTCGGGTCTATTCCCGTGGACTCCGGGGCAACTTTCACATTGGAGCGAATTTCGCCGGATCGCTATCAAGTCAACTACAATGACGAGACCGAACCCTCCATGTTTATTTCCCGCAACCGAATTAACGAGTTGCAGGAATTGCAGGAGCGAGCGGAAACCGACCGCCTTCCTACTTTTGAGATTCTCCGTGAGATTATGGAGCATTACCGCAAGGGGATCGAGTTCCTGACGCTTCACACCGAAGTCAACATCGTGCGCCGCGTGAACCGCAGACTGATTGCTTCGCTTCTCTCCGAGTACCATTGCTTTTTCCAGCGTGGCGGGGCGTGGGTCTACGATGCGAAGAAACTGACGCAGGGCTTTGACAAGAGCAAGCGCAAATATCTGAAGAAATCGTAGTTTCCGCGATCTATGTTCTGAGAGTATGTTGGAAAAGTTTATCTTTGGCGTCAGAATAAGAGCGATCAAGCGGTATTAACGTCCGAGATTAGATGGACTCGGAACGGCGAAGCCGCTAGAAGGGCATTTATTCCGCCGCATTTGCAAAGACCTTTTCAACACTTTCCTGGGAGGGTGATTGTGCTTTTGCCTTTCACCCTCGCTTTTCACATTCCTTTTTACATTTTATCCTTACCCTCTGGAGTCCTCCTCAATGTCTGTCCGCGTTCGCTATGCCCCCAGTCCAACAGGCTCTCCGCACATCGGAAACTTACGGACTGCCATTTTCAACTGGCTGTTTGCCCGACACGCGGGTGGTACGTTTATCGCCCGTCTTGAAGACACTGACCGCACACCCGGACGTTACGTTCCCGAAGGAATTTACGAACTCGAAGCGAGTATGCGGTTTTTTGGGGCTTTGCCCGACGAGTGGTGGGTGTACGGAGGAGAAAGTGCGCCCTACATTCAGAGCCACAATCTACCTTACTATCAACTTTGTGCAGAACGTCTGATCAGGGAAGAAAAAGCCTACCGTTGCTACTGTACCCGTGAGCGACTGGACGCGATGCGTACCGAGCAACAGGCACGAGGCTTACCAACAGGGTATGATCGTCGCTGTCGGCATCTTTCCGAAGAGGACAGAGCGCGAAACGAGGCGGAGGGCATCACTTCCGTTGTTCGCCTAGCCATGCCGCTTGAAGGCTACACCGTCGTCAAAGACGAAATTCGTGGCGATATCACCTACGAAAACCGATTGCAAGACGATCAGGTTTTGCTGAAAACAGACGGCTTTCCGACCTATTTCCTTGCCTGCGCCGCCGACGATCACCGAATGGGCATCACTCACATTTTGCGGGGGGATGACTGGCTCTCAAGTGCCCCGAAACTGATTCAGGTGTTTGTGGCACTTGGTTTCGATGTGCCGAAAATGGTTCACCTCCCTCTTATTATTGGCCCCGACAAAAAGAAATTGAGCAAGCGGCACGGAGCCACACAGTTTCTGGATTTCGTGGATCAGGGCTATTTGCCGGAAGCCCTGATGAACTTTATCTGCCTTCTCGGTTGGTCTGCCGGAGATGAAAACCGCGAACTTTTCACGGTTCCCGAACTGATCGAGCGTTTCTCCATTGAGGGCATTTCCGAACACCCCGCGATCTTCGACTACGAAAAATTAAAATGGATGAACGGTCATTATATTCGCGGTTGTGAGCCGGGGAGACTTATCGGGATGTGTCTTCCGTACTTGAGAAAAGCGGGGCTAATTCCTGAAGCCCCCCTCTCCTCCGCCTCCGATGACGAAAAGGAAACGTACCGTATAGAGGTCTTGGATTATGTGCGCCGCGTGATTCCATTGGAGCAGGAGCGCATGAAAATGCTCTCCGAGGTGGTGGATTTGGTCGGTTTTTTCTTTGCCGAACTGGATTATCCGAACGGTTATGAGGAAAAAGCCGTCGCGAAATGGTTGAAGGTTCCCTATCTCAAGCCCCTTCTGGAAAAGCAAATTGAGGTCTATTCTGCTTTAGCCGAGTGGACACCCGAAGCCCTTGAAGCCGCCACCCGCGAAATCTCGGAAGGACTCACCCTTAAATTCGCCGAGGTGATTCATCCTACCCGCGTGGCAGTCACCGGGCGCACGGTTGGACCCGGCTTGTTCGAGACGTTGTGGGCAATGGGCAAAGAACGAACGATCACCCGCCTCAAGACCGTCTCCGAAAGAGCATAACGAGCCTGAAAGGAGTTTTCCATGAACGAGATCATTGATGTCAACACACTTTTCGGACCTCTGCCCTATGCCTCCTCAGACCTGCCTGTCGAGGCACTCACCACCCTGATGCAACAAAATGGGGTGTCGCGCTCCCTCACACTCTCTACCCTTGGAATGTTGATGGACTCGACGGTAGGAAACGCAATTACAAAGGCGGCTTGCAACGAACTGCCGCATCTGCTTCCGGTTGCCACGCTGAATCCACTGTCGTTTATCGGAGACACACAGCCGATCACGCGACTAAAAGCCGACGGGTTTGTGATGGTGCGATTTTTTCCGGATGATCAGGGTTGGAAGGTTAATTCCCTCTCCTTTCTTGAGATTGTCCGCACACTTACCGCTCTTCAAATGCCTTTGATGATCGCCGCAAGCAAGCCGGGGGACATCACGTCTCTTTTATCCGCACTCGGCGATTACCCCGGTTCCGTTGTCCTCGCAGAAGTCACGGTAGATGCGATTGCGGAATTATTGCCCGCCCTACGCCGTTGTCCGAACTGGCTTGTGGAAACCTCACGCCTTAACTCAATGGGAACACTCTCCCTGATCTCTCAAACGGTGGGCGCAGAACGCTTGCTCTTAGGAACGACGGCTCCCTTTCGCCCGATCTCAGGTGCGGTACAAACGGTACGCTACTCCGGTCTTGATGAAAGTCAGGTCGCTCTGGTCTTGGGCGGGAACGCACAACGTATTTTGCGCCTGCAATAGTCGAGTTAGGGAGTAGGTGTTAGGGATCAGGGAGTAGGTGTTAGGGATTAGAAGATGCAGAGGCAAGTGTTGAGTGTCAAGTATTGAGGTGAGTCATTGCTTCCCTCCTCCACTTCTCGTTTTGCATTTTAATCCCTATCTCTGTGTTAATCTGTGGATAAAATCTTTTCCGTATCTCTCTGTGCCTCGGTGTTCTCTAGCGTAGCGGGTGGTTGATTTATCCTATCTTGCGACAGGTGAGTTTAGAAAAGGCGGGTTCACGTTTATGGCGATTTTCGATGTCAATCTTAATTTAGAGGGCTACCCTATCCCCGGAGTCAATCAGAATCTCGCGCAGATCGCTCAGGGGCTACAACAACGCGGGATCGAAGGCGGCATTGTTTTTTCCGCTCGCGCTGAGAAGGTAGACCCCCTTTCCGGCAACCGTATTCTGAAAGCGATGTTGGACGGGACTCCGCAACTCTATGGAGGCTTGACCGCGCACACAAACCGGGTAGATGCGTCTCTACAGGCGATCAAAGACCTGCTCGGTCACAAGCGAATCGCCGCCATTCGTCTTGTCTCCAATGAGCCGCTCGAACCTCTGCATCCGCTTGTCGCTGATGAGTTGCTGAATGCGTGTCGCCGTTATCAAAAGCCGATTTTCCTGCCAACCCCGAACGCCGCCTGTGTGGAAGCGGCACTGCACCTCGCAAAAACCTACAGTATGCACAAATTTATTTTTGTGGCGATGGGTGGGGCGGATTGGCGCACGGCGATTGCGGCGGCGGATCAAGCTGTTAACATTTTTCTGGAGACTTCGGGACCCCTTGACCGTGCCAAAATCTCCCCGGCTATCGAAGCGATTGGCTCACATCGGGTGCTTTTTGGCTCTAACTTGCCCTTCCGTGATCCTCTTGCCGCGCTCGGCTTATTTCAGGATAACGAATTATCTTCGCTTGACCGTCGCCGTATCCTGTACGACAACGCCGTGAAACTCTTTAACCTCAACGAATCCGAAGCCTGAGAGAAATTGAGGGAGCCATATTGTCCAGAGTCCACGTAGGTGGACTTCGCGCTTTTGTAGCCGGAGGTTTTAACCTCCGGGTTTCTTTACAATTTCTCTCTCCCTTCGTTTTTTGTGCGATAAGCAGGAACTTTCTCTACGTTCGGTGAAGAAAACCCCGACACCTAAATTGTCAGGAGGCTGTGATGCTACAACACGAACCCCAACCGCAACCGGATGAATTTTTTATTTTAAGACCGGATTTGCTGAGAGCAAACCCTTTGCCTTCCTCCGCCTTTGTCCTCGAAGACACATTGGAGATGCAGGAGCAAAAAGCGCGGGTGGCATTAGGGCAGCTCGCCTCTCTTTCGCAACGTCGAGGAGTTGGCTTTGGCGGGATTGGATTTGTTGCAACGGCATGGAGTCTTGCCTCACCTTTTCTCGTTGCTGAAGCGTTTCTGGCACTTGCAATGGGCAGTATTCCCGCCGCTCTTTTATGCAGTTTCGGGGTGGCGACAACATTGCGACTTCGCCGTCTACAGAGTGAAAATCAAGACCTCAAGATTTCTCAGCACCTCATCGGAGCAAAGATCGGCTGGCTGGAATCACTTT
>JACMPS010000335.1 GCA_014377395.1 Chthonomonadaceae bacterium | reverse complement strand
CCTCTACTAAATAGAGGTCTGTGCTCGCGTTGGCATTTTGCTTTGCTTTCACTTTTTTTTGCGGCTACTTCGGGGTGAATGAGGTGCCACAGCCACAGCCACGAGCAGCGTTTGGATTGCTCCAGACCCAGCCGCCTTCAAGGAGGTTTCGTGTGGAGTAATCCAGCGTGACGCCTTCCAGAAAGGTTGCGCTTTTCTTGTCAACGAAAACCCGGACTCCTTCGACCTCGTAGGTGTGATCTTTCTCCGTCGGGTTTTCTTCCAAATTCATGACGTAGGAAAGACCGGAACACCCGCCCCCCTTCACGCCGAGCCGTAGCCCCAGCGCAGGATTGCCCTTTTTCTGGAGCAGGTAGCGTACCTGCGAAATTGCCGCCGGGGTCAGCGTCACGATGCTCGGCGTCGTTTCAATATTTCGGTCTAATGTCATTTCGCTCATGGTCTTTTTTCTCTTATTCTTTCCTATCGCTACGGAGTCGCACCGGAATCAGCACCCAACCAGGGGGTTTCTCCGGCACTAACCTGTTTAATCCACTTATCTACCTGCTCTTGATGACCCTTCCAAAATCGCCTGACCTGTTTCAGATAATCCAATACTACTTGACGTTCTCCCTGTTCCAGAAGGTCATTGGCGAGGGCAAAGTCAGGTCCATAAAGATCAATCTCGGACGACCCTTTTGTTTTCCCTGACGCGCTCAAATACGTTTTTGCCGCCTCGACATTTTTCTCTCGGAGAGCCAACTGCCCCAGAAGCGAGTTGCAGACATGGATAATATTGCCGTCTTTCGTAGGGTTGTCGTCGAGTAGGTTCAGCGCACTTGCTCGCGCTTGAGTATACTGCTCACAACGAAATTTAAGTCGTACCATCAGCAACCTGAAGAGAGGGTTTTCAAGACTCTTACGGTCTGCCTTCAGGGCTTTCTCATGCCACAAATCGGCTCTGGAGGACAGTTGTTTTTCATCCATCAAGGGAGGACGTAGAGAAAGACCGCCCATCGCCTGCGTCTGATAGAAAATCGCAAGGTCTCTCATTCGCTTTGCATTTCGGGCATCAAGGATTTGAGCGCGAAGATAACAAGCCTCTGAAAGTTCAACCTCAGAAAAACGAAAATTAACTGCGGCGTTGGACTGCACGTTTGGATTGTCAGGGTAGGCTTTGATCTGTCTTTTCCAGAGTGTGCTCAATTTTTCGTAAAGGCGACCATCGTAAACAGGCGCATCGCCTTCATCCTCCCCGATTTGCCCTGCCGACATTCCTACAATCGCCGCCTCTGGATGATGCTCTACCATCCAGAGAATATGAGAGATACGTTTCATCGAAAGGGCGTTTTTACCTGCTCTTGTTCGCTGAATTTCCTTTTGTTTGCGCCAATAGTAAGCGATTAATTCGGTACGTGCGTTCAGGTCTTCGGGACGGGTTTTCAGCCGGGTTTCACGTTGTTCGGCTCCTTGCGGTGTCAAAAAACGCTCGGAATATCCGTCAGGCTCCCGAGGTTTCTGCGGAGAGGCTTTCGCTTCGCCGCACAAGCCCATCACAAAAATCAGGGAAACCAAAAAGTTATTTCGCATCATGGCACGTTTCCCTTTCAGAGAAAACCGGGGTCACATTAAGCCGAGTTCCAACTGCGCCTCTTCCGACATCATGGACATCTCCCAGGGCGGATCCCACACCACGTCAATGATCACGTCTTCGATGCCGTCAATCGCTTTTGTTTTTGTTTCCACTTCGCCGGGAAGCGACTGCGCGGCAGGACAAGCCGGAGAAGTCAGGGTCATACGAACTCTGGCAACCGCTCGCTCGGTGACGGTGACATCGTAGATTAAGCCAAGTTCGTAAATGTTGACCGGAATTTCCGGGTCGAAAACGGTTTTAATCGTGTCCATGACTTGCCCTTCAAGAAGGGAGGTTTGCATAGGAGTTAAGAATTGTATTTTTTCAGGCACAAGTTCTGTGTTCATACGTGTTTTAGAGCCAGTTCTCGGATGCGGGTCACAATGCCCGCTAATCCGTTGCGTCGGTTCATCGAAAGGTGTTGACCGAGTTCCAGTTGATCCAGTAAATGATTGATGTCGAAGGAAAGGACTTCCTTCGGGGTTCGTTCGTTGTAAACTTTGTAAAGCAATGCCACCAGACCCTTGACAATTGCGGAGTCGGAGTCGGCACGAAAGATAATCACGTCCTGCCCGTCTTTTTCCGCTTCACCCGCCACCACCCACACTTTGCTTTGACAGCCATGTATGCGGTGATCTTCGGTCTTTTCGGCGTCATCAAGTGGCGGAATCTTCTTCCCCAGATCAATGAGTAGCCCGTATCGCTCCTCCCAATCATCGAACATCTCGAAGCCCTCAACGAGTTCCCCGGCTACTTCCAATTGTGTTGCCATTTGTTTTTTATTATCCACAGATTAGCATTGTACGGGCTATGCTCTCCTCGCCCTTTTTATCAAGTCGCCGCAAGCCATGCCCCGAACTGTGTATAGTAACTACAGGGGTGCTGCTTGCTGCATCCTGTTCTTGGGTGCGGCAAGCAACACCCCTATAGATTATCCTAAAAATTTCAGGGCTTTGTGCAACCCCTTTACCAGTACGTCAAGTTCTTCGCGAGTGTTGTACAGGGCGAGAGAAGCGCGAACGGTTGCGCTGACGCCATAACGTTGCATTACGGGATGAGCGCAGTGTTGCCCTGTCCTGACCGCGATTCCCTCCATGTCTAGGATTGCCCCAACATCGGAGGGGTGCGCGTCACCGAGCATAAACGAGTAAACCGAGGCTTTTCCCTCAGAGGTGCCGATCATGCGTAAGCCGGGAACTCGCGTCAAGACTTCGGTGCCATAACGCATTAGCCCTGCCTCATACTCCGCAATGTTCGCCATACCGAGACCGTTCAGATAGTCAATTGCCGCCCCTAACCCAATCGCCCCGGCGATATGGGGCGTTCCCGCCTCGAATTTGTAGGGGATGTCGTTGAAGGTTGTCTTCTCAAAGGTCACGGTTTCGATCATGTCGCCGCCGCCCATCCAGGGAGGCATGGCGTCAAGGTGTTCGCGCTTGCCGTAAAGTACTCCAATTCCGGTAGGTCCATACAATTTGTGACCGGAAAACACAAGGAAATCCGCGTCCAAATCTTGCACGTCAATTGGAAGGTGGTACGCCGATTGCGCCGCATCCACAAGTACCGGAACGCCGTGCGCGTGTGCCGTTTCGATCATCTGCTTGACGGGGTTGATTGTGCCGAGAGCGTTGGACATTTGTACCACGCCGACAAATTTGGTGCGCGGTGAAAAGAGTTTCTCGTATTCTTCCAAGATCAATTCGCCGGAATCGGTAATCGGAACCACGCGAATCTTCGCGCCTTTTTCCGTGCAAAGCATCTGCCAGGGAACGATGTTGGCGTGATGCTCCATCGCCGTCAGAATAATTTCGTCACCCTCACCGATGTTTTGTCGCCCGAACGTTTGTGCGACAAGGTTGATCGCTTCCGTTGCGTTGCGAACGAAAATAATTTCCTCGAACTCCCGTGCATTGAGGAAGCCCTGTACCTTGTGCCGTGCCTCTTCGTAGGCTCGCTCGGCTTTCGCGCTGAGGGCGTGGGTGGCACGGTGAATGTTCGCATTGTAGGTGCGGTAATACTCATTCAGCGTCTCGATCACGGTCAGCGGCTTTTGGGTCGTGTTCGCGTTATCGAGGTAGACGAGTGCTTTTCCGCGCACCGTCTCGCTCAGAATAGGAAAATCCGCCCGAACCTTCT
>JACMPS010000334.1 GCA_014377395.1 Chthonomonadaceae bacterium | reverse complement strand
GCGTCCACTTCGGTTATGCCCTGTGGATTGGCGCACTCATTCTCAACTTTGCTTCACTTCATGTGTGGCGTGGTCGCGACATGGATTTGGAAGCACGAAGCCGAATCGAACGCTGGTCAGAGGCTTCCCGTTTTCTCGCTCCTCAGTTGAGGAAGGGCGATGTGATGCTTGCACACGCTTTCGGTTCTCCTGCCCGGTGGTATCTCGTCCACGAACCCACAAACCCGAACCCGATACAGGAATGGCAGATTCAGGCATTGCCAGAGGAACACGCAAGCGCGAAACTGATTTGTGATCTGGAGCGGGGGCGGTATCGCTTTGTGGGAATTGGTAGTACCTTTAACGACACGTTTAGCGTTGATCCCGGTATCAGGAAGATCGTTGAGGGTTGGAGGTGTATCTGGAAGAGCGACGAGCGAGGTACGGGAACGCCGCGTCTGCTGATTTACGAATTTACGCCGAAGCCTCACTAATCCTGCTATAATCTGATGAACTACCTCCAAATCCGGGAAGAGGAAAAATCTAAAATGCCGCAAAAAATATCAACTCTCAATAATGGCGCATCTGCATCGAAAACCCAACATCTGGATAAGGCAGAGGAGGCGCGTCTTGCAATTGCTTAACATTTCTCAAAAGCGTGAAGTGTTTCATCGGGCTTTGTTGTCTTCTGGGTTAGTGAAACGTCTTGCCACTCCGCGAACGGAAGAAGAGGGCGAGCGTTACATGATCATGGTGCAGGGTGAACCCCTCTCAAAAACAATTCTACAGGAACGCCGCAAACTAAAAACGTCCGTGTTTTATGTCCACAGAACTACCGGCGAAGCCGCCAGAAGCGAATTTATTCCGCCGAGTTCGGTTTGAGTCTTCGTTTACTTGCAATTTCCAATCTCACTGCTCTCTCCCAATTTTCCATTTGTCTCCTAATAATGATGCAACATTTCCGCCGTTGGGTTGTCGAAAAGAGCAATTCCTCTAACGCAATTTAGGTGATTTCAGGGCAGGTGACAAGTGATGATCCGGTTAGCGAAAGAAACGATTTACAGAGGCGCAAGTGCTTTTCTTACCCTCGGTGTTCTTGGTGCGTGTCTGCTCGGCTCCGATAGTCGGGCAGACCTGAAAGCAAAAGAAACGCCGAAAAAAGCCGACTCTGGCATTTCCGTGAGCGCATCAGGGCTGACTACAGGGGATGAAACACTTTTTGCAACTCGCTTCAGTAAAGAGATTTGGCCCCTGCTCTCTCGCAAGGAAAGTGGATGTACCGCCTGTCACACGGGCAAAAACTCCTCGCAACTCAGCCTCGATCCTGCCGCCGAAGTCAATTTCAAGGCGATGTTAGGCGACGGGCATTTCGATGCCGAAAATGTTGGCGGGCTTCTCGCTCGTGTATCCGCCCCTCCCTCCCCTGCGAAAATGCCGCCCGCCCCGTTCAAGGCGTGGACGGAAGGCGAAATCGGTGTCTTGCGTTCCTTTGTCAACGATCTTTATGCAAAGCGACAAAAAAACACAAAGCCGACCGATGAAATATTTCCGCTCACCCTCGCTACCGCCTATAAAGGCAAGCCGCTTTCAACGGGAACTGACAATACCTTCCTCACCTACACGCAACTGCGCGGCAAAATCAAAACGATTTTCAACGACGATTGGCAACGCGATGACCGCGACCTGTTCACCGAGAATCTGGCTCAGTTTGGCGGGGCGGATTTTGTGCGCTCCTTTAACGAAAGCACTCGACCGACCGCACAGTTCTTCTCCAGCATGGATTTGATGTCGAATGATGTGGCAAGCCGTGCCTTTTTGCTTTCGACGGGTCCCTTTTCCGGTAGAGCGCAAGCCTTACCTTCCCCACTGAAAATGACCCTTCCCGATGCACAATATCGCCTGCAAATTAATCGCCTCTATCGCAAAATGCTCTACCGTGACGCGACGGAAACGGAACTGAAAAGCGCGTTTGGGTTTATCAAAACTCTTTATGCTCAGAAAAAGGGGATCGCCGCGCAGAATTACGATCTCCGCTTTGAGTTGACGGCAAAAGACGAAAACAAACTCGAAACCGTGCTTCCGTTTCGGATTCGGGTGACGAATGACGGCTATGCGATTGGGCAATCTTTCGTGAACGAAAACGCCCCCGCCGGCAAGGACGAAAAGGCACATCTGGCTTGGCAAACTCTCGCTGACACCTACACTTTTAAGGCAAGTAAAACCGGGGCGGGGGAGAACGAGCAGTGCGTGATTGTCGGCAATGAGGACACGCATCGGCAGGTGATTTTGCATGGCATCGAGATTGCTTCCACGCTACCCGGCGACACCACGAAAAAGAAAATTCTCGTCACTGATCCCACCGTAAAAGCGGAAGGCTCCTGGCGAATGGACGGCGATCATGGCATTCCCTGCTACCGCGATGAGAACAACCACAAGGGCGCAAGTCGCCTTGTCTTCCCAGTGAAAGTGGAGAAATCCGGCGACTACAAAGTGACCTTGCTGTGGCGTCCCGGCGGCGTGGACGATTACGCCGAGAACCTCCCGGTAGAGGTTCAGCATTATGGCAAGACCGTGATTGCATTGCCCCCGGTCGCTTCGGTTCCCCCGAAAGGCGAGGCACATTTCACGGTAGATATGAGTGATGACACGGTCTCATTCCGAGACCTGAAAACCGCGTTTAAGTTTCGCCCGAATGAAAATGAAGGCGTTGAAATCTCCAACAAAAACACAAAAAAAACGGTTTCGCTGGACGCGGTTCGCCTCACTCCCACAAAAAACGAAGGTAAGCCACTACTAATTCTGGTAGACGAAGCCACCGGACACGACAAGTGGAAAGAGTATAAAAATCAGTCCTACACATTCTATAAGCCTGTTTCGCCGAAAATGAAAACCGATGAGGAAAAAGACAAAGGCAAATTGTCCCTGCTTTACAGCCCCTCGGTAAAGAAAGCCGAGTTCCGTGAAAACGCTTTCTACAAAGTGGAGGTCGGCTATCCCGGCGAAAATCGCAATGATACCGCCGTTCCCGTCATCGTGAAAGCGGCGGCTTCTTCCCCGATTGTGCGTGTGGCGGCTCCCAATCACGCGGTTGTCGGCTCTCAGGTTACGCTCGATGCAGGCGGCTCTTACAATGTTCAGGGAACCGCGCTTCGCTTCAGTTGGCGGCAAGTGGGCGGCGCAAAGGTGACGCTCAAAAACCCGACGACTTCTCAACTCACCTTTACGCTTCCCTCAATGACGCCCGAACAGGCGGCATGGGAGGGGCTATGCCGTGCGATGATGAAGCACCCTGATTTTCTGTATACCCGCCCGCTTACACTCGCAACGACAAAAGACCCGGCGACGAAGAAACGGCTTCAACTCGTCAAAATCGCGCAGGATTTAATCAATCGTTCGCCGAATGAAACAGAACTGACCTTTCTTGAAAAGGGCGCGACACTCGCTCAGATGACGGAACGCTATCTCGCTTCTACCGAGTTTGCCGACGCCTATTTTCATCGGGTACGTCTGTATCTGGAATCGCATGGCACGGAAGAAGACGATGAACCCGCCCGACTCTGGACCTACATCGCCCTGAATAATCGCCCATACAAAGAAATTTTGACGGCGGAGTACACGGTTGGCACGGATTGGAAAAAGCAATCTCGCCCCACCTATCATGGCAAAAGCGGATTGCTGACGATGAAGGGATTTGTTAAGGGCAAGCCGGGACTGCCGCACTATAACTACCCGGCGCAGGTCTGCGAAAAGTTTCTCGGCTACGTTTTCGAGGTTCCCGAAGAGGTCGTCAAAATTCGCAATGGCTTAACGGCTTCTTCGACAACGGCTCCCGGCTCGGTTTGCTACTCGTGCCATAAAATTTTAACGCCTCTTGCGTTTCAGCGGACTCGGTGGACGGATGAAGGTGTCTATAAACCAACGGACGGATCCAACCGCCCGATAGACGACAGCGACAACAACCTGGTGGCGACGTATGCCTTTAAGGGAAACGGCATGGAGGCATTCGCCACACAAGCCGCAGACAAGGAACGCTTTTTACGCACGATCATTCAGACGCATTTTGTCTTTTTCTTCGGACGTGAAATGCGCTACGAACAGGACGAACGGGGGCTGTACAAGCGCTTATGGGACACAGTTCATTCGAGCCATTACAACATCAAGAGTCTGATTCGGTCGCTCGTTACGTCGCCGGAGTACCTGAACGGAACGACGAAACCGAACCCACTCAACGGAGCCTTTCCGAAGCCACGCAAGCTGTTCAAGCACCCACCCGTCAACGGGCGCGAAGTCGCTTTTCACTGAGTTCCATTTTGCCGGAACGCGGGCTAGGGAATCGTGCGCCGTCACTTTTTCGTTCGCTTCACCCCCTTGCGCGTACAGGAATTGCAGGTGTCGCAGTCGGGATGACGGCGTTCAATCTCTATCTGGCGAGATTTGTGACGCCACAGTACACTCTCTCCGGCATGATCGCTGATGCTCCGCGCTTTACCGTGCCTCCTGTGACAGAACCGAGGACTAGTGCAATGACGCCGCCTGCGCCCGCTCTGACGGGAGCCGCCCGGTATGACGCGCAAGACCTCAAGGAAACAGACCCTCAGAAAAGTCAGTCCTCTATCGTCTTTAACAGTGGCACGGCGGTTTCGCAGGGAGGTACGACGCGAGATTCGTTCAATGAAACGTGGAAACATTATGCGACGATCTACTCCGTATCAATCAATGACTCAGGATTTGCTCTTAAAGAGGGCGCAAATTGCGGCTCAAGTTACGGTGATACCGAAGTCGTGACGCATAATTTGGTAGGGGATAGATTCGCCCGTTTTTCGTCGCGAACCCCCCGGTACACTTATTTTACGACAATCCGCGAAGACGTGAAAACAAACGGTGCTATTTTTGAGACGGTGCGTGTGGCTCGGTAAGAGAAAAGCACGGCGGCATCAACGCACCCATTCTATTTTTTGCGTATGCCGCAGAAATAAGTTTTGTTCTGAAAGGTGCGCTGAGCCGAACAGAACAAAGCCAGAGCTCTTTGAACCTCCTTGCGAAAATTTCCATAAGAAGACCCTGCGTTCTTACTGATCAACCTCGCCGTTCTAAGTGATTCCAAAGTAGGCGGGATGCAGGAGAAGCCCCCTTACTTTTAGAAAATGAGGGACGCTTTCTCGGCAACTTCCCGTACTGTTTCCATAGAAAAGAGACCCTTTTATGCGCGTTACCCTGCCTCTCTCCCTGACTTCCCTTGCCCTGATTGCTTCATTCTCAGGGTGCACTCCAAAATCGGAAACCTCCGCTCCGGGGGACTCATCCGCTGTTTCTCCTGCCTCTTCCGGCAAACAACTGACGATGTATCTGCTTCCCAAGAAAAAAGGGCTGGCGTACTTCACTTCCTGTGCGGAGGGCGCACAGGAGGCGGCAAAAGAACTCGGCGATGTCAATTTGATCTATGATGGTCCCACCGATGGCGCTCCTGAAAAAGCGGCTTCGCTGATCGAAACATGGACACTAAAAGGAGCGGATGCTATCGCTGTCTCCCCGAATGACCCGGCAGTGCTAGCCTCCGCGATGAAAGCGGCAAAAGCAAAAGGAGTTCACTTGCTGACCTGGGACGCGGACGGAAGCAAAGATTCACGCGACTTTTTTGTGAATCAAGCCACGTCACAACAGATCGGCGAGGCATTGGTGGACGCAATGGCGAAAGACCTCGGCGGGGCGCAACCCGTCGGCAAAGTTGCGATTGTGACCGCAACACTTACTGCCGCAAACCAGAATGAGTGGATCACGGCAATGAAGGAACGGCTAAAAAAGTACCCGCAAATGGAGTTGGTGGCAATCAAGCCCTGCAACGAAGATCAGGCGGTAGCCTTTGCGGTCACGCAGGATTTGATGAAGGCATACCCCGACTTGCGCGGCGTTTTCGGTATCAGTTCCGTCGCTTTTCCGGGAGCGGCGGAAGCAGTGAAACAGGCGGGGAAAACAGGGAAAGTGCTGGTGACGGGACTTTCTACACCGAACAACATGAAAGCCTATGTGCAGGACGGAACCGTGAAATCGGTGATTTTGTGGAACACAAAGGATTTGGGATACCTCACCGTTTATGCGGCGGAAGCCCTCGCAACGGGCAAACTGAAACCGGGTGCTACGACGTTTAAGGCGGGGCGGTTGGGCGAGAAGAAAATCGTCGGGGATAACATTTTGCTCGGTGACATCCTTGTTTTCAACAAAGACAACATCGGCAAATACGACTTTTAATCCTTCCGTCTTACAGGACGTGCAGGAAAGATTTATCCACAGATTAATACCAATTGACACAGATTAAAAAACACAATGCAGAGAAAAGAGACTGAGATATCTTGATAAAAATGGGAATGGTGAGTATTGTATTGGCAGGTTGCGCGAGTGTCGCGAACGCGGCCCACACGGCAAAAATAGAAAAACTACGCTGTGAATATCTGACGAATCCTCTTGGAATCGGTGTCACTAAGCCTCGCCTGAGTTGGATACTTGCCTCTTCTCGGCGTGGGGAAAAGCAAACCGCCTCTCAAATTCTCGTTTCCTCTTCCCCTGAACTTCTCGCAAAACAAAGCGGTGATCTCTGGGACAGTGGAAAGGTGAACGGGGACAAAAGTACCCACGTCGAATACGCCGGAAAAGCCCTGACCTCGCGGATGCGGTGCTACTGGAAAACGCGGGCCTGGGATCGAGACGGGAAGCCCGGTCAATGGAGCAAACCCGCAATGTGGACAATGGGACTGCTTGCGCCAGGTGACTGGAAAGCCCGTTGGATTGATGCGTCTCCCCTGCCTCTCTCGCTTTCAACAACAGTCTTCACCATTCGCAAAGCCACGTATGAGGCGGTAGACGGAGCGGGGCAAAAGGATGTGACCGCCCTGATCTCCGGCATGGCGAAAAACGGCGTGGTTCGTGTCACAGTGAACAATGTTGCGCTCGGTGAAGACCCTGCCTTTCAGCACGTCAAGCAACTGCGTGTCGCTTATGATCTGAGTGGGAAATCGCAGGAAATCGTCGTGCCGGAAAATCAAGTGTTGACGCTCCCCAACGTGCCAACGCCCATTCCCTACCTGCGAAAAACCTTTACGGTGCAAAAGAAAATTCGTCGTGCATCGCTTTATGCAACGGCACTGGGGATTTATGAACTGAGTCTGAATGGGCGGCGTGTCGGCGATCACGTCCTTGCCCCGGACTGGACGGACTACCGCAAGCGTGTTCGCTACCAGGAATACGACGTGACCTCTCTCCTGAAATCCGGTCCGAATGCCCTCGGAGGAATGGTAGGAAACGGCTGGTACAGTGGTCACATCGGAAACGGTGGCTATCAGTTCTACGGAAAAGCCTCCGCTCTCCTCGCACAACTCGAAATAAATTACGAGGACGGAACCACCGACTTGATCCTCACCGACGACTCATGGAAAGCACGAAACAGCCCGATTTTGTCCTCGGATTTTATGCTCGGAGAGAATTATGACGCCCGCACTGAAGTTCGCGATTGGAACAGTCCTCAGATAAAAGATGGCAACGAAGCGGAGTGGAAAGCGGTAGCAATTCGTAACGAACCCTTGCCCTCGGCGTTGCCCTTCGACGCACAGGTGACTGAACCTGTCCGCATCACCGGACACATTAAGCCGAAATCTCTGAAAGAAGCAAAGCCTGGACACTGGGTTTTCGATCTAGGGCAGAATATGGTCGGGGTGGTCAGCCTTAAAATCGCCGCACCCGCCGGAACGAAAATCACGATCCGTCACGCAGAAATGCTGAACCCCGACGGTTCGATTTACACGACGAATCTGCGAAGTGCTCTTTCCGTTGATACGTACACCACGAAGAGCGAAAGTGTCGAAACGTGGAAACCGCGTTTCACTTTTCATGGCTTTCGCTATGTCGAATTGACCGGGTTGCCGTCACGCCCCTCAATGGACGCGGTAAGGGGAATCGTCCTTAATTCAGATACGCCCCGCAGTGGAGAGTTTGCCTGCTCCGACCCTCGCATCAATCAGCTACAAAGCAATATTCAATGGGGGCAACGAGGAAATTATTTAAGCGTTCCCACCGACTGCCCGCAACGTGATGAGCGCATGGGCTGGATGGGGGACGCTCAGGTGTTTGTTCGCACGGCAACTTATAATGCGGATGTCGCGGCTTTTTTCACGAAATGGCTTGTGGATGTGGACGACGCCCAAACGCCGGACGGAGCCTACAGCGATATTTCGCCAAGTTATGGCGGCGGAGGAACGCCCGCCTGGGGCGATGCCGGGGTGATCTGTCCTTGGACAATTTATGTGGCAACGGGAGATAGGCGTATTCTGGAAACGCACCTCTCCGCAATGACCAAATGGGTGGAATGGTGCCGTGTCCACAGTAGCAATTTGATTCGGGATCGGGACCGAAACGGCGATTACGGCGACTGGCTCTCCATTGGAGCGGACACTCCGAAAGATTTGATCGGCACGGCGTACTTCGCTTATTCCGCGCACTTGCTCGCCGCATCATATCGTGCAGTCGGCGATATGGAAAGTGCCACAAGGTACGAATCCTTGTTCGAGGACATCAGAACGGCGTTCAATCAAAAATACGTTTCACCCGATGGACGCATCAAAGGGAACACGCAATGTGCCTACGCAATGGCACTGAAATTTGAGCTGCTTCCGCCCTCCTTACGCTCGGTTGCCGCGCAGTATCTGGAAGACGATATTCGGGGCAAAGGCGAACATCTTTCGACCGGGTTTGTCGGAGTTAGTTATCTTCTGCCTACGCTGACACAGGCGGGCAAACTCGACACCGCCTACAAATTACTGTTGCAGGACACGTTTCCTTCGTGGCTGTTTTCCGTCAAGCAGGGTGCGACAACGATCTGGGAACGGTGGGACGGGTGGACACCGGAAAAAGGCTTTCAAGACCCCGGCATGAATTCGTTCAATCACTATTCGCTGGGTTCTTGCGGGGAATGGCTGTTTGACACCGTCGCCGGAATCGCCCCTGACCCGGCTTTTCCCGGCTATCGGCACATTTTGATCAGTCCGCATCCCGGCGGTACTCTGACATGGGCAAAAGCACATTATGACTCGATTTACGGGCGCATCTCAACGGAATGGAAGCGGACAAACGGCGTTTTCACGCTGAAAGTTACACTGCCCGCCAACACAAGCGGCACGGTTTCGATCCCAACCCGACAGGTGCAATCCATTACCGAGTCAGGAAAACCGATTTCACAGGCAACGGGAATCAAGTTTGTGCGTGAGGAGGGCGGTTACGCCGTTTACGAAGTGGAAGCGGGGCATTACCTCTTCACCTCGGCTTTGTAAGTTGGTAAATTCCTGTGGGAAATAGAAAGTTTTAAGCCACTTTCCCCATGCTCCAATGAAAGGAAGCCCCTCGACAAATTGTTTGTCGAGGGGCTTCTTATCGTGCCCGTTTAGAGTTTCTTCAAGACAAAGGCATCAATCGCGACAGAGTAGCCTGTAGAGCGCACATCCTTGCCAACGTTATGAAGCGAGAGCGGATTATTGCCTCTTTTCAGGGTGATTCGCCCTAGAGAAATCGCTCCTGTCGGCGAGACTTCAGGGTTATAGAGATTGACTTCGCCTCCGATTTTGATTCCGCCCTGCTGAACCTGAATGGTACCATAATCTCTGGCTTTGGTGAAGTAGGCAATCAGTTCATAAGTGCCGTCTGCCGGGGCGGGCAGTTGAAGCGTAAGCGTTGTACCTGCTTCTGACGGACGCCACCACAGGTGTGAATTTCCGCTCCAATCTCCTGTGAACGGCGAGGTGTCCTGTGGATCAACGGGCCCATTTGAGGAGACCGCACCCGGCTTCAGGGCTTCGCCTTCGATGGCATTTGCGATCTTAAACGGAGGCGGCAAGACAAAGGGGAGTAGCGCGGCAGCATTGGCGGGAAGCGGCGAAAACGGCGCGTGAGGCTCCGTCTGATACCAGTAGGCGACACTGGAATAATCTCCCTCATGGTCGTTCTGCGTTCCATGTTCAATCGTGACCCGAATGCTTCTCTTAAACGGCATGGCGTCTTCGATGTGCCAGCGATAAGTGCTAATCCGTCCGTTTTCCGTGTCCTTGAGGTTGATTCCGTGATAAGGCGCACTGTATTCGCCCCGGTCGTAGTACCAGCCGCTCGAAAAATAGTCCTCCGTTCCCGTTCCAGTGATTGAAGGCGTCTTTTCGCCTTCGAGATAAATCATCTCATCGCCCTCCAGAAAGCCAAGTCCGCGTCCTTTACGATTTTGCATGAAGAGGGCGACACCGACGAAATGCCCGCGTCCTTTTGCGTCGAGGATCGTGTAGTTTTGTCCGGGTTTGGTAGGATTTTCTCGGTTCCACTGAGCATGAAAGTGAAGCGTCTCTTTCGGCAATTTGTCGTAAGCGGTAAAATCAATGTTGTAGTAAAACGCATCCACACGCTTTTTGCTACGGTTGGTGAGTGTCCAGCGAACGGACTTATGAAACGGCATCGCCCAGTAACAATTATAGCCGCCACTGACTTCGTTAAGCGGGAGCGACTGATAATCTTTTTGTTCGCCGAATCCAACCCCGAAAAAGTCGCCGATAGGCGAGACCACACTGGGTGAAGTTTCGCCGTCCCAGTACATCTGGAGGATCAACTGACGATGAATTTCCTTGTCTGAGCGCGGCGCAATCGTTGCCCAGAAACGGCGCACGATGCCCGCCCCGTTATAATCCCACAGGGTGCGTGTTTCACCCGGTTCCAGGTGAATCATGTCTTCGTTACCGCCCTTGCGATCCCAACTCCCCTCGTGTTTTGGAGTGCCTTCACGGGGAAGGATTAATCCTCCGAGAGTTCCCAAACCGGACGCGGGATGAGACGCTTGAGCGAAAGAGAAAGGGGAAGCAAAAGTCAGAAATAGAAGAGTTCCGACTCTTGTTGCAATCAAAAAGCGAACGGTTTGTTTCAAGACGTTGTTTCTTTCACGGTGAGGGAATATCGGGACAGTCTTTTCCCGATTTGTCTTTAGAGTCTTTTTCAAAAGAGACGGATTTACCAAATTTTTATTCACTCGCCTCTTATGGGTAGTCCCGCCTTGAGCGATAAGGCTCAAACAAAACTTTTATGGCGTGTATAACGTCACCAGAGGTGGCGAAAGCTTGGTGCGATTCCGAAAAAAAGTAAGTTTTCGGTGAATTGCTCTTCCTTCTTCATTGTGGCCTATCATTCCTCCCACTGTCGAATTACGCGGGATAACGACAGGGGATGTATCCTCTTATCCACGCGCAGGTCGCTTCCATCGCCCAGGAACGAATTGGTTGCCAGGGAGAGGAGGGAAGCCGGAACCTCTTGATTCATCCTGATTTGCAGAGGGATTTACAAGAGCAAAACAATAATGGGGCAAAGGGTGGCAGTCACGGCAGACCACTAACCCTTACCCCATTCTCCGAACGTAAACCTCTGTTTCAGTCGAATCTAATCACGGAACGAATCACGTTGCCCGTTTCCATTTCGTGGAAAGCGGCTTC
>JACMPS010000333.1 GCA_014377395.1 Chthonomonadaceae bacterium | reverse complement strand
TATGCCGCCGCCTACCCGGATCGCATCATTCGCGGGGGAGAAGCCGACTCGGTTTCAAGAATCGCACTGTCGGCGTTTCTGAAAGAACGTGGCACGAGAGACAGAAGCCGCACCGGAAAACTGCTCCGAAAAGCGGGTGCAGCCCTCGAATCGGAAGACATTTCGGGGGCAATCGTTCTGCTCACCGAAGCGGTTTTGCCCGAACTCCAACTGCCTACTTCGGTTGAGGACGTGTTGCTCCAAGTCGAAAAGCGACTCACGCCTGTTGAACGGCGAGAGATGCAGTACCTCGCTCGTGCCGGATTGCCGATTCCGCGTACCCTGATCGCAAGACGCTTACATTCGGAGAGCAAAAACCCGGACATCGCACAAACGCTTTACCAGATGCGGTACGATTCCTGCGCCTGGGTTCGCGCCGCCGCCCTGCCCCCGAACTTGTGTTTTCCCATCTCGGCAAAGGAGTAAACCCATGCCCCTTTTCGCCCCTACCGAAGAAAATTTGAGACGTGCCGCGCAACTTTTGAGAGCGGGAGAACTGGTGGCGTTTCCCACGGAAACGGTTTACGGTCTCGGTGCAAACGCGCTTGATCCCGATGCCGTCGCAAAAATCTACAGGGCAAAGGGCAGACCTTCCCAAAATCCCTTAATTGTCCATGTTCCTGACAAAGCGACTGCGATAGAAACAGTGGTCTCGGAATGGACAGAGACCGCAGACCGACTGGCGGAAGCGTTCTGGCCCGGTGGTTTGACGCTGGTGTTACCACGCCAGAGTGAAATCCCGGACATCGTGACGGGAGGCGGAAACACGGTTGGGGTGCGTGTTCCCGCGCATCCGCTTGCACAGCGTTTGCTTGAATGGGCGGGGGTTCCGGTGGCGGCTCCCTCCGCAAACCGCTCGCTTTCGATCTCGCCTACCCTCGCGGAGCACGTCGAGCAAAGTTTGGGAGAGTACGCACCCTTTATTCTGAACGGGGGAGCCACCCCCGGCGGCGTCGAGTCCACTGTGCTTCTGCTCACCGAAAACCCTCCCCGATTGTTGCGTCCCGGCTTGATTTCGCCCGATGAGATCGAAAAAATAATTGGAAAAATTGTGCGTCCGAGTTCCGAGCAGGAAGAAAAGCGCGAAGTGACGCAGGATGTGCCGCTACTCTCACCCGGTTTGCTGTCGCGCCACTATGCCCCGAATGCCACGCTTACGCTAGCAAAAGAAGATGGCGAATCTGAAGTCGGAGAGTTACAGAAGAGGGGGGAGCGTGTCGGCTGGCTCAGAATGTCTTCTCAAGGAAACGAGGGGGGGACGGGGCTGCGGAAAGAAGACGCAAGCGGAAACCTCATCATTATATCCATGCCGCGCGATGCGGTAGGCTATGCCGCTCGACTGTTTGCGGCGTTGTACGAGTTGGACGCGGCGGGTGTCACACAAATCATTGTTCAGAAACCGCCGAGAGGCGATCACTGGCTTGCCATTCACGATAGGCTCACCCGTGCCGCCACTCGCTAGAAGACACGTAATGAGGCGGGGCAAAAGTCATCGAAATTGACTTCTCTTTGTTTGAGGCTCCTCTTGCAGAGGGCTAGTCCCTTAATAACTCATGTTACGCACCACCCATTTTGTTGGAGACACAAAGGAGACCCCCACCCTGATTCTATTCACTCATCCTCCCCCAAAATCCGGGAGAGGGGAGTCAAGGCAAATGCTCTTTACACTCTTCCTTCTTCTCTTTACGCCTTTGTGTGAGGTCTCCACATTTCTCTGTGCCTCTGTATCTCTAACAAAGTGGGTGATGGCAAAGTGGGTGATGGATCTTATCCCTTGTGTAAAATAAGTTGCATAAACGGCAAGAACAAACTGTGTCGAACTTTACCTTTTCGCTTTGGGACTACTGATACTGATCCCGGAAGCACCGCCCCCCGCCCCACCGAAGTGACCCATACCGGAGTAAATTCCGACAACTACTAACCCGACTCCCATTGCAATTAAGGCTTGTGCGAAATAGCGATAAGGCATTTTCCAGTTACAATTTTTACAGTGCATAGAAAATGGCTTCATTCGCCTACGACACTGGGGACACCTCCGCGTGTTGGCTTTGGAACTCTGAGAATTCGACATATGCGTTTCTTTCTGCTCTCATGTTGTCTTAACTTTTTGGTCTCAACGCCTCACTACAGTGTCAACAGAATCAGAGGTCGCTCGTCTAAAAGGGGGGTAGGTTTGATTGTCAATGCGTCTCGGAACGCTTTTTCCAGTTCGGGAAGGCGATTTTCCGTATCGTTTTTCGTAAGGTGCAAAATTGCCAGAATCTCGCCATTGGCAATTTTGACGCCGCATTTCCCACAAAGTTCGATGCCGACTGCAAAATCAATCGTGTCCTCTTTGCGTTCACGCCCTGCGCCCACTCTCATCGCGAGAAGTCCCAGTACCTTTGCATCCATTTCGTGCAGAAAACCCTCAGTATTCGCGTAAATCGGGTGCTGAACGGCGGCATTTGGCAAGGAAGCAACAATCTTTTCTATCGTGTCGGGACCGCCTTGCGCCGCCGAAATCTCCGCAAACTTTTCTGCGGCTTTCCCGGAAGTCAGCAGTGCCGTCGCCATCTGCAAGCCTTCGGTCTCGTCTTTCGCTTTTCCGGTGGCGACAAACCCGTGCGAAGCAAGAATCAAGCAGAGTTCTCGAAAACGCGGCTCCACTTCCGCCCTATTTGTCAGAACATGGAGGGCTTCCTTGACCTCCAATGCGTTCCCGATCATCTTGCCTAGCGGTTCATCCATCGAAGTCAAAACGGCTCCCGTCGGAACACCCGCTCCGTTTCCAATCCGAATCATTACCCTCGCCAATTTTTCCGCTTCCGCTTGACTCTCCACAAAAGCGCCGCGTCCCACCTTCACATCCAGCAAGATACGTGCCGCTCCCGAAGCCAGTTTTTTGCTCATGATGCTGGAGGCAATTAACGGAACCGACTCAATCGTTCCGGTTGCGTCACGCAGGGCATAAAGAATTTTGTCGGCGGGAACAAGCGAATCGCTTTGAGCGATTAGTGCCGCCCCGATTTTGCGCGTTTGCGCTTTTGCTTCGAGAACCGTCAACTCAGTGCGAAATCCGGGAATGGAGGCGAGTTTGTCAATGGTTCCTCCGGTATGCCCCAACCCTCGCCCACTCATTTTCAGCATCGGAACTCCGCCCGCCGCTAGAAGCGGAACAACAACAAGCGTGGTTTTGTCGCCGACGCCGCCCGTCGAGTGTTTGTCGAGGGAGGGAGTTCCCTCGAAATTCAGGTCGGAGAGGTCTACGGTTTCCCCGGAATCGCGCATGGAAAGCGTGAGTGCGAGGGTTTCTTGCTCTGTCATGCCGCGCAAAAACATTGCCATCAGCAAAGCGGAAGTCTGATAGTCCGCGACTTCACCGAGGACAATTCCCTTCACCGCTTCGGCGATTTCCGCCGCACTGAGTTCGAGACCGTCCCTTTTTTTGATCAAAGTGGAAAGAAAGTTCATCAGATTAGGGCTAAATCTTGCTCTTAAAGTAATCAATCGTGCGCTTCAAGCCGTCCTCCAACGAGACTTTCGGCTCCCAACCGAGCAGGGTTTGCGCTTTCTCGATAATGGGTTTGCGTTGTTTCGGATCGTCCTCAGTGAGAAGCGGCTGATAGATAATCTCGGAGGTGCTACCCGTCAGCGATTTGATTTCCTGAGCGAACTCGAGCATCGTGCGCTCCGTCGGGTTTCCAATGTTGATCGGACCCGATTGATCCGACGTGACAAGCCGCCAGAAGCCATCAATGAGGTCTTCGCAATAGCAAAAAGAGCGGGTTTGTTGCCCGGTTCCGTAGACGGTAATCGGTTCGCCGCGCAGTGCCTGTCCAATAAAATTCGGAACGACGCGCCCATCGTTAAGTCTCATTCGGGGCCCGTAAGTGTTGAAAATACGAACAATTTTGGTGTTGACTTCGTGGTAGCGATGATAAGCCATCGTCATGCTTTCGGCAAAACGCTT
>JACMPS010000332.1 GCA_014377395.1 Chthonomonadaceae bacterium | reverse complement strand
CGCTCTCGTCTTGACCGACGCCCTCGCAAAGTCCAGGAAATAATGAGGGGTTAGGTGATAGGGAGTAGAGATTAGAAGGGAAGATTTGCGTGAATTTGCCTTGTTTCCCCTCTCCCGGATTTTGGGGTGGGGGCAAAACCTTTATCTCAACCCTTAACACTTTCTTCCCTGTTTTGATTTGTAACAAAAAAAGTTGCGATTATTTTGCGGAAGCCCTTGCTTTCTGTGCGGTTATGCCTTATACTATCTCTGTTAGGACGAACCGGTACTATCTAAACCGAAAACAAACGGGATAGAGTGAGAAACACAATTATGGAAAAGACCTCGGGCAATCGTGAAAAAATCCTGCGTTGTGCCATGGAAATGTTTCACCAAAAAGGTTACGCTTCCACCAGTGTAGATGATTTATTGCGAGAGTGTGGCGTTGCGAAAAGTAACTTCTATTATCACTTTCGCACCAAAGACGATCTTGCGCTGGCTTCTCTCGAAGCCTATCATCAAGCACACAAAATCAAAAGCACCGCGCTTTTGACCGACCCAAGCAAGACGCCTCTCTCTCGCCTTTCTCTTTATTTCGAGGGGGCGATACAGGCGCAAACCCAAGCCGTCAAAGCGGGGTGTCCATTCGGGAACTTCGCTTCTTCTCTGATTTGTGAGACACAACTCTCGACTTCTGAGCGAGAAAAACAGCAGAGGTTTCGGCAGGCTCTCACGCAGGTCTTCACGCAAATGGAAATGGAGATCAGTAGTTGTCTTCGAGAGGGCAGGGCGTGTGGAGAGATACGGGATGACCTTTCGGAAGACGCACTCGCATTGTTGACACTTGCAACCTTGCAGGGGCTAATGGTGCTAGCAAAAGTGAAGGAAGACAGAAGGTTTCTTGTGGAGGGATTAATCGCATTGAGAAAGATTTTGGCGAAATGACCCCAAGTCACGAAACTATAGCCGCTACGATACGTCAAAGTAAGTGCTAGTGACAAACGTGAAAAAAATTAAAAAAAACGCAAAGAAGCAAAAATAAAGTGAACGATTCGGGTTTGTGATCGGTTGAATAGGGTGAGAGACGAGTACAAAACTCAAGTGTGAATTACTAAATGCAGGGCGATGACGACCTTGCAGGAGCCGCTTAGAGCGACCCCGTTCCAACTACGCAAACAGGTAGAAGAGGAGAGAGGGACAGCCATGAATACGAATACTCTGGACGAGACAACCACCGTGAACACTTTGCCCAACGCGGCACACTCCGTAGAAGACCGACGTGAATTTACACGGCTCATGGAGCGAACCCAGCGACAGGCTTACAATATGGCGTACCGGATGACCGGAAACCGCGACGATGCCGAAGATTTGACCCAGGAGGCTTACCTCCGTGCGTTCCGCTCTTTTGGAACCTACAACCGACAACTACCTTTCGAGAGTTGGTTTTTCCGCATCCTGTCAAATCTGTTTATTGATCTTTTGCGCCGCCGTCCGAAACAAAAGCCGCTCTCACTCGATCAGCCAATGGGCGACGACGAGGGTGACGACAACCTGCTGATGCAAATTCAGGATGATACCTCCAACCCGGAGCGTAATCTGATGGAGCAGGTCATGGACGAGAAGTTGCAGAGTGCGCTTTCGACATTGCCGGAGACGTTTCGCACCGCCGTTCTGCTCTGTGATGTCGAAGGCTTGTCCTACGAAGAGATTGCGGTTCGCATGAGTTCCAGTATCGGCACGGTGCGTTCACGCATCCACCGAGGCAGACTGCTACTCCGTGAGGCGATGAACGCCGGAGCCACCGCAAAGGGGCGCCGTCGCCGTGCAACCGCCGAGCCGCTCAAACTGCAGACTGCGTAAGTCATCAATGTGTCGAGAAGGAGGACGGAAACTTTAGTTTCCGTCCTCCTTTATATTTTCTTTTATGAGTGGTCTAAAATCGCACCGTTGTGGTACAAGAAAATTGTCTGCAAGGGCAGAAGAGTTGCTCCTGCCGAAAATGTTGAAGACTCTCGACAGGTGTTCAATCGCCTAAGTTATTCCTTAAGCGATCGGCGGCGTCGCCGTTTCGCTCGTGCGATACGTCGGCACAGCGATCAGTTCGCTGTGCAAACCGTAATCGCGCTTGCAATCAGGCTGAGCCAGAATAAGAAACTATTCATGTTAGTCTCTCCTTTCTTGGCGGAGGTAACTCCGCAGGATATGGGAGGGTGTTCAAGCACCCTCCCATTTTCAGTTTGCCCCTTTTTTGTTCGTTCGCTAATTTCCTGATTAGATTCCGGTAGTTTCGCCCTTTTTGGCGTTGACAGTCACCCCTCTCCTGTGCTATAATGGCTCTTGTTGTTTACCAACCCTCCCTCTACTTACGGGAGGGTTGTCTTATGGAGTGATGTCCGAGTTGGTCTAAGGAGCACGATTGGAAATCGTGTATAGGTTAATCCCTGTCTAGGGTTCGAATCCCTATCACTCCGCTTTTCCCTTTGTTGGGGTTCGGAAGCCGGAAAATAGTTTCCTCCGTTTTCGAGCCTTGATCTCTTTGGAGTGCCGATTGCCCTCTTTCTGGAAGTTGCGCCCTCTTGCCCTCTTTACCCTCCGCACTCTCATTTTCGGAGCCGCACTTTCCTGTGTCTACTTAGGGACGGCGGGAGCCACCTACTACGCACAGCAACGTTCGCTCGATCGTGCCGCCCGTCTCATTTCGCCCTTGCCCCTGTTGCCTCGCCCCGTTCCTGCAACACGCTTAATGGTGTTCGCGCCCCATTGCGATGACGAGACCCTGGGCAATGCAGGACTTATTCAATCGGTTCGGGAGGCAGGAGGAACCGTTCGCACCGTCATTTTTACCAATGGAGACGGCTTTCCGGCGGCAGTGGAGCGAGAGACGCGCAGACTTCGGGTGACCGCAGCGGATTATGTGCATTTCGGTGAATTACGCCAGCAGGAAAGCCGGAACGCAATGGAGTCGCTGGGCGTCGAAAAGGGAGGAACCCTTTTCTTAGGCTACCCTGATGGCGGACTTCTTGCACTTTGGAATTCGCACTGGACACCGGAAACTCCCTTTGCTTCGGTGTTCACAGGTGCTACCGCTTCACCCTACGCGCAGTGCTTTCGTCCCGGCACTGTCTACTGTGGCAAAAGCGTGGTTGAGGACGTGAAGAACGCCCTGCGGCAGTTTCGTCCTACTATGATCACGGTCACACACCCGACCGAAGATCATGCCGACCATGCCGCGTCAGGTGCGTTTGTAACACTCGCCTTAAGGGAACTTCAGGACGATCCGGCTTCGGCGGCGTGGGCAAGCCGTTGTGAGTTGCGCTATTATCTTGTGCATCGTGGAGACTGGCCTCCTGCCCCCTCCGCAAAGGGAAAGTTCAATCCGTTGAGTCCACCCTCCACGATGCGCGGACAGGACACGGACTGGCACAGCCTGAGCCTCACCACAAAACAGAGTGAGCGAAAAGCAAACGCGATAGCCCTTTATCCCTCGCAAACGGCGATAATGGAGCGGTTTCTGAGTGCTTTCGTTACCTCAAATGAGATCTTCGGGAAGATGCGCCCTGCCACAATTCCGATGGTTGACAGCGATGCAATTCACCTTGATGGACGCGCCGACGAATGGGACGAGATTCCTCCGGTGATTCTCGACCCGATCAATGACAACCTGTTTCGCTCGATGCAGGGTGGAGCCGATCTTCGCACCGTCTATGCCTGCCGGGACAAGAAGAACCTTTATTTGCGGGTGGACACACGCACCGATGTTTCCTCACGGTGTCGCTTTTACTTTGTTCTGCGTCCTTTCGATAGAGAGGGTAATTCACCGGGATCGGCTCTGGGCTTCACGGTTGAAGGCAAAAGCGTCACCCCGAATCTCAACGTTAAAACAAGAACCGGAGGGCATACTTTGGAGGTGGCAATCCCGCTTTCCCGCTTGACCGACCCTCTTGGAAACACAAACCTGACAAGGCTTTCCCTCAGCGTAGACACCAGCGTGGCGGGAGTCGGGATAGACCGCACAGGAATACGCCTTCTGGAGATAGGACAGTGACCCGGCTGGGCATTGTCGGCGGGACTTTCGACCCGATTCATTACGGGCATCTTTTTATCGGGGAGGAAGCCCGACAACGTTTTGCCCTTGATAAAGTTCTCTTTGTGCCGAACGGACAGCCGCCCCACAAAACCGGGGTTCCGGTGACACCTGCTCTTCATCGGCTTGAAATGGTGAGACTTGCAACGGAAAATCATCCGCAGTTTTCTTGTTCGGCAATGGAAATAGAACGAGGCGGACTTTCGTATACCGTAGAGACGCTTTACCAACTCAAGCGTGAATTGCCGGAGGTGCAACTGTTCTACATCACCGGGATTGATGCGGTTGCGGACATTCTGACGTGGAAACGGCACGAAGAAGTCATCGAACTGGCGCAGTTCATCGCCGCAACTCGTCCCGGATTTGAGAGTGGTTTGCTGGAAACACGACTTCCCGCCGACTACCGAAAACGCATTCATCTTGTGGAGACAACCGGACTGGGAATCTCCTCGACCGATTTGCGACGACGTTTTCGGGCGGGAGAAGCCACTCGTTTTCTGCTCCCGGAAGCGGTTCGAGATTATATTGAGACAACAGGATTGTATCGCGGCTGACCCACATGACTCACAATGAGGTAGCCCGTCACTCACTGAGAGTTGACAAAAGACAGGCAGAGAGCCTGGGTGAAAAGAAGAGAGATTTTATGAGTAGAGAACTTGAATTGCTGGAAAATACCGAAGAGTTGGAGAGAGAGGAAGATGAAGAAAACGCACCTCTTGAAGAGTTCGATTCGGAGGAAAAACTTCAGTTGATGGCGGAAGCCGCCGATGCCGTGCGTGCCACAAATTTGATCGCCCTTGACCTGCGCGAACTTACAATTGTCACAGACTTTTTTCTGTTGTGTACTGGAAACTCCGGTGTTCAGATTCGTGCGATTGCAGATCGAATTGAAGACCGATTGCGTGATGAGGGAATCCGCAAACTGCGAGTGGAAGGCTACCGTGAGGGAACCTGGGTTCTCATGGATTACGGCGATGTTGTCGTTCATGTGATGGCGGAAGAGCAACGACAGTTTTACAAACTCGAAGAACTGTGGAAAGATGCTCCCCAACTTCCCCTTAAATTGGCTCCTGCCGACGCGCCCTCACGAGGTTTGCGTGATTTCGACCTCGTTGCTGATGAGGACAATGACGACGATGATCTGGAGGATGAGGAAGACGATGATGAGGAGTAGCCCCACACGGTGAAGGAAGCGGAACCCACTCAGTCTGAACCTCTTTCTGATGCTCTCACCCACTCCGACGCCGACACTCTGCTTCAGGATACGGAGAACAGGCGCAAGTGGGAAGGAGAGTTGATCGCTCGTGGCATGACTCCAATGGAAGTCCAACGTCTGCTTGGTGCTTCCTCGCGCACCTACGACTCCGAACTGCTACCGCTTTCCGATCCTTCTTCCGGTCTGACTTCCAATTCTTTACCGAATTTGCCTTCGCTCCCAAAATCCGCTTCGCCTGTACTCAAGGGCAAGGCGAAATCCGCGAGTGTCGAAGCGGAAATGATGCAGTTGGCGCGTCAATTGCGGGAAAAGAAAGCCGAGGTGCAGAGAGTTGCAATTGTCTCTGCCTCGAAAGACTTTCCTGAGTTTCGGGCGTCGAGCTTGCAGGAAAAGATCGCGGCGGAACCGCTTCTGCGTGATGCCAACATCGCCCGAAAGCGCAACGACTACAGGGAAGCCGAAGAAAAGTGTCGCACGGCTCTCTCTCTTACGCCGAAAGACCCTGCCGCCTTAGAACTGCTCGGTGACATTTTGCAGGGGGTAGGGCGTGTGGATGAGGCAATGGCGGCGTATCAGCGTGCGGTGGAAGCGGACGCCAAACGAGTTTCCGCCGAGCGGAAATACGGCGAACTCATCACGCAACAACAAAACTTCGAGAGTTACGACCCCGAAGCCGTTCCCCGAAACCCGTTTGTTGCCACGCTTCTTTCCGCCTTGATTCCCGGTGCAGGACAATTCTATAATGGCGACACGGTAAAGGGTGCTTTTTTTCTGGCGATGACGGGGCTATTTGCGTATCTGCTCCGAGCCTTTATTCCTTCCACCCCCGCCAAATCCGCCGCACTCGGTCATGCCGCCAAAGTTGTTGCCAACTCCGCAAAACACGCCGCCACCAATCCTTTTAGCGGTAATTCCGTGATCGTGATTGTGTTTGCCCTCACCACTTACATTGTCTGTATGACGGACGCAATGCTCACCGCAAAAAAACGAAATTCAGGTTAGACCGAGCAAACCCTCCTACACCTCTTCCCGATAAAGCGCAGGGCAAAACGTCGGGTCTTTGTAGTCGGGAACGCCATTCACCGAGCGACACATCAAGTCATTGTCGTGCTTTGCGAGTTGTCCGCTTGCCCGATAAGCCTCCACCCAGTGATTCGTTTCGTCCTGTAGATGAACGGCAATTGAACGGCGCGGGTCGGGATTGAAGTTGGGACCGCTTCCGTGAATGGTGAGGCAATGATGAAAACTGACCTGTCCCCGTTCTAAATTCATTGGAATTTTAACGATCTCTCTTCCTCCCGAATCGAACTTTGCCTCCAGTCCGCTTAGATCATTGCTGAAAAAATCGAGTGTTTCGGTGTTGTCGGGCCACGTATGACTTTTATCAATCATCGTGATCGTTCCCATGACGCTGTCACAATCGGTGAAGGGAATCCAGGCAGTCAACATATTGGCGGAAGAGCAGGTTTTCCAGTAGCCGCGATCCGTGTGCCATCCAACATTGGCGGGGCGTTCCGGGTCTTGTGTGGGCTTGTAAAGTAGTTGGTCATGCCAGAGCCGGATTTCAGAGGAGCCGTTTAGTTTTGCCGCAATCGCTCCGATCAATGGGTGCGTAACGAGTTCTCTCAAGCCCTTGCTGAACATAGAGGAGTAATCGTTTTTGCGAAGCCCTTTGTACTGTCCGGTGGGGCGGAACCGTTCAAGGGCGGGGACACGCTCTAGAATTTCAGTAGGCTCATCAAGGACGAGATTGTAGTAATACTCGCTTGCATCGGAGAAGGCGTCCATTTCGCTCATTGAAAAAAGCGTTTTCGAGTGGTACCAGCCGTGTTCCCGGTAGTGTCTCACGTCATCGTCCGAAGGCAATAACGCCTTCTGTTCATCGCTCAGGGGCATCTGTCAGGGTTTCCTTTATGGAAAATTGGCTTTGCACAAACGGCATCGCTCCCTCAATTTTAGCACTCTTTTTGCCGGATTAAGCCGAAATTGGATTTAAGGAACTCACCTTACGCAAAGGAATATAATTTACCACCCACTTCGTGAGAGACACAGAGGAAATCAAATACGAGGAGAGTAAAGAAGCCTCACGCAAAGACGCAACGAAAAGAGAGAAGAGCAGAGAAGAAACGGGCATTTGTATTGGCTCCCCTCTCCCGGATTTTGGGGGAGGGGCTGGGGGCGAGTTTACCTCACCTTAACCCTCAATACCTTCTTTCGTGCCTCCAACAAAGTCGGGAGTGCGTAACGTAAGTCAAGGGACACACAGAAAGACAAAGATTTTTATGCACTACGCCGCTTACATTTTCGATATGGACGGAACTCTGGTAGATAACATGGTTTACCATACCCATGCCTGGGTGGAGTTGCTTTCCGGGTACGGTCTTCACATTCAGCCCGATGAATTTATGCGGGACACCGCAGGGAAAATCAATGGCGAAATCCTGCGGCAGTACGTTTCTCCCGACATGAGCGACGAGGAAGTATTAGAGGCGGGAGAGCGAAAAGAGGCACATTATCGGGAATTGTACACCCCGGTTCTCGCTTCGATAGAGGGCTTGGATGAGTTTCTCGAAAAGGCGAAATCCGCCGGGATCAAACTCGCGCTTGGCACGGCGGCAAACGAAAAAAACATCGAATTCATTCTTATCGGGTTAGGATTAGAGAACGCTTTCGATGCGATTGTCGGCAATCATATCGTGCCGGTGGGAAAGCCCTCTCCCGATATTTTTCTGAAATGTGCAAGTCTGTTGCAAGTCGCGCCCGAACTCTGTCTTGTTTTCGAAGATGCACCCGCCGGGGTAGAAGCGGCACGTCGCGCAGGAATGAAAGCGGCAGTGATCACCAGTAGTCTTGCATCTCACGAGGTTCGTGATCTTCCTCATGTGGTTTCAGTGGAACCGAACTTTACACGACTGTTGCCGCTAATCGGGAAAACAATCGGAGAGCGTTCTGAGTAGTCAGGCTCTCGATTTCCTCAAGAGGTAGACCGCGTACTTCCGCTATTTTTTCCGCTATCAATCGCGTGTAAGCGGGTTCGTTGCGCTTTCCCCGGTAAGGCATGGGAGCGAGATAGGGGGCATCGGTTTCCAGCAAAATAAATTCAGGCGGAATTTGCCTTGCGGCGTCTCGTATATCCTCCGCGTTCTTAAAAGTGAGCGTTCCCCCGAAGCCGAGGTACATTCCCAAATCCACCGTTGCCTTTGCCTGTTCGGGCGTCCCTGCCCAGCAGTGCATCACCCCTCCCGTTTGTCTCACGCCTTCTTCCTCTAAAATTAAAAGGGTTTCCGGGTAGGCTTCACGACAATGAATCACGACAGGCAACTCAACCTCTTGTGCAAGTTTCATCTGTGCGCGAAAGGCGATTTCCTGTGCGTCACGCGGGGGAAAGTCATGATGAAAATCAAGCCCGGTCTCCCCAATCGCTACTACCGCCGGATTGTCACTGAGCGAACGTAATTCGCTCTCGATTTCTCCATTCCAAGTTTTCGCATCATGTGGGTGAACGCCGACTACTGCATAAAGAACACCCGGATGATCCTGGGTCAGTTTCACCGCCCTACGGCTACTCTCAAGATCATACCCAACGACTATCGCCCGTTCGACACCTGCCTCCAAAGCACGTCTGAGACAGGCGTCAATATCGCTGAGTTTTTCGTGATTGAAGTGGCAATGTGTATCTATCAACATAGACTCATTATAGCCGAAATTCAAGAGAAAGTGTCATAGTCAAGTGTTAAGTGTTGAGAAGGAGGTCAAGGAGGCAAGAGCATTTGCATCGGCTCCTCTCTCCCGAATTTTAAGGAGGGTGAGTAGGATTAGAGCGGGGGCTTCATCGCAACACTCGATACTTAACCCTTTCCCCTGAAAAGAAAAGCCCGTGTCTCCTCTCCTGATGCAGTGAAGAGTGACACGGGCAAAGCAAAAACAGATTTCGCACCCACCGGAGGCGAAAACCGAGGAGAAAGGACGGGCGACCCCCGAAAAACAGGATGTCATGTAACCCGACAGAAGGAATCATCACAGACTATTACGGGGTTTCCGAATGAAATTCCTTCCTTATCATCAAAAATAAATCACCTGTTTAACATTTCATTGACACTGAAGTATCAGTTATCAGCATTTTTCAGGTTCAGCGATCATTTCCTGCTCGATGCGCGTGACCAGTGCCAGCACATTGTGGAGATAATCGCGCACATCCTCATCAGAACCCGTCTT
>JACMPS010000331.1 GCA_014377395.1 Chthonomonadaceae bacterium | reverse complement strand
CTGCCTGTCACGCAGGAAGCCGCGAGTTCAAGTCTCGTCATCCGCGCTATTGCTAAAATTGATGTTAAGGGAGGCTCGAAGCTATGCTTCGAGCCTCCCTTCGACATTTAGAGTGTCTTTTCTAACTCCTTACGTCCTCACAAAACAGTACCCTGTTCACGATTTATTGAATCGTTTCCTCCACCACGATCCTCCCTATTCGCATCCGGTTATATGGGTCTCCCTGATCAAAAGAAAAAGCCTTCGATCCTCGGATCGAAGGCTTGAAAGCGGGGAGAAAATCTGTCCTCTCCGCAAGTCATGAAGTTTTGTAGGCGATTGGCTCAGGGGTAGGGCGCTCTCTTGACACGGAAGCGGTCACTGCCCTTTTCCTTTTCCGTCAATTTTTAGGATTGTCTTCAGATCCTGAAGAAAGTTGGTCGCGCTCCAAATCGTCTGCTTCCGAGAAAAGTGTCCTGTCTTCGGAAATCTTCGGATAAACGGTAATAGGAGCCTGTTGTTCTTCCCACGCGAGCAAGCAATTGATTCTTCACCATCTCACTAAGGTCGTGACGTGCTTGACGCTCAGTAATGCCGAATTTAGCCTTGTATTCCTGAGTAGTGATTCGCTCATTCTCAGTAACGAACTGGAGAGCAATCGTCTGACGGTCGCTAAGATTAAAGTCTTTCAATGAACGAGAAGAAAGAAGTTTGCGGAAGATCACTTTAAACTCGCCCATTTCGGAAATGAATTCAGAAGGTTGCATCTACGTTGAGGAAAGTGCGGCAGTAACAACTTCCCAGATGATTCGGCAAATATTTGCATCCATCGTGATACCCTCGTTTCTCTCCTGATTCGGGTGAATGTAGTTCCGATAGTCCTTCACGACATGAGAGAAATCTTTATCTTGCTTTTTGATCCAGCCGCACTCGTAGGAAACATTGATAAAGTTCTCCAATGTCCAATCACGAAATAATTTTGTTGCCCCAGATTTGTCTCTGGGAGCCGAAGGAGCGGTATTCGCTCGTGCTTTATCACCTTCGACTTTATTCAGAAGCACTCCTTCCAGAATACTGCCGAGCAGAATTACGGTTGCCAGATATGCCCCTGCCTGAAAGCAGAGATTGGCTTCCGCCCAGCGACGGGAAAGTACGTCTTGCAAGGCTTCATCAGAAACGAGTTCGCTGAAGTCGGGCGTATCGTAAAGCGATTTCACGTGTGGAACGCGAGGAAGGCTATCGTGAAGGCGACGACGGGCTTCCGCTCGAATATTTGATAGCCAAACCTGAATTTGTTTTGGTCCCAGCCAGAAACTGCCTACTTCACCGGAAACGAACTGTTGCAGATGACGATTCATTTCCGGAATAATCCAGTTTGTTCCTTGCTCAGCATAAGCCTCCATTTCCGCGACTCTAGCTAAAAGAGTAATAGATCGAAGAGCGAGATTACTGTCGGGTGAAACGCTCGGGGCAATACGAATAGAACGGTTGAGAGTGTCGCGCCAATCCACAGTAATCTTGCGATATTCTTTAATATCCTCTTCATGAGTATCATCACGGGGAGCAATATAGCCATTTGATTCCCGTTCACACCAATTCTCCAAATCTTGAAACTCTCTTATCTGAGCGAATCTCTCCAGTTTATACAGGGCGTCAGAGAGAAGTTCTTTTTCGAGGGCAGTTTCTACTTCTTGAAGGGTATACATGATCAATCCATTCTTAGACGATGCCGCCTACTCTTTATGAAATAGGCTTGTGGCTCTCTCTTCAGAAACCCGTTGCTTGCCTCTACTACAACTATACCCATTCGCATTTGGTTATGCGGGTTTCTCTCGATCAAAAGAAAAAGCCCTTCAATCCGAGGATTGAAGGGCTCAAAGCAGGAAGGAAGTGACTCCCTGTAAACGATAAAGTTGAATAGGCGATACTGGATTTGAACCAGTGACCTCTTCCGTGTCAAGGAAGCGCTCTACCCCTGAGCCAATCGCCTACGATCTCAAAGGAAAAAATCTCTCCCTCTTTTTGTATTTTACCCTACGCCCTCCCGGTTGTCAACCCGGTTTTTCGGCGCGAGTTTGTTCTGCTTGCTCTGCCTTCCCTCCTCTTCGCACGAACTTTCTACAAAGAAGAGGGAAAGCGTATTCAAGACTGCTTTATTTCGTTTCCAACCCCTTCAGGAACGCGATCATATCGCCGCGTTGCGATGCCCCACGCAAATAGAAAGGATGAGGTGCCAGCTTGCCGCGAATCGGGTTTAGCAGTGAGTTCAGACCCTTTACGCTGTCGTCGTGCAGAAACACGGGCTTACGTGCCAGATCAACCAGAAGCGGCATCGCATTGCCACGAATTCCACCGCCCGGACTTGCATCCACCACGATCATTTTATCGTCGAAGGTTCCCGGCGAGTTCTGAATCGGAGTCAGCGGCGGTTTTCGTTTCGCTAGAATTATCGGCTTATATCCAGGGAAAATTCCTTTCATGGGGATTAGCTGAGCCGGAACAGGTTTACTCTGATCCACATTGTGACAACTCGTACAATTTGCGCGGAAGAGTTCACGTCCCCGTGCCTCCGCCAATCTCCCCGTGTGAACTCCCTTTGGAGCAGGTAAGCTAACCACATAAGCATTCAAGTCCAGCAATTTCTGGTTGTCCACTCGTATGCCGACCGGGGTAGAGGCCGTACCGGGCTTGCCTGTCGTCGCACCACGAACATAGGGATAGCCTTTCACGCCTGTTGCCTTTAACACCTTCAGGTAGTCATTAGCGAGTTTGGTTCCACCCGCCTCCCCACCAAGTGCCTTCAGAAACGCACGTCCTCCCGGTGTCACCAGCATCGTTTGATCGAAAAGTGCCGTGTAAACGGTGTTATTGAAATCATCCAACTTATCGTTTTGACCCGAACTGCCATAAGGAGCGGCCAAGTCTTGACGGAAGAAAGGCGTTACATGAACGTTGTTTCCGTTTCCATCAGGACTGTCATCGAAAGTCCCGATAGGATAATACTTCGGATTGCTCAAGTAGGCGTCTACTTCGGCTTCCGTCGAATTGACCGTCAGCCCTTTTGGAGCGCGTCCAATCGTTTTGCCACCTTGAGAAAGTTGGAGCGTCAGGAAAAGAGCGCGTGAATTGGCGGCGGTCGCCAGTAACTTGCCCACGTTCAGGAAGTGATTGGTACGACCATCAAGCCGATGACCAATCGTGCCTCCGTTCTGCATGGCATACACCGAGTGATCCGTGATCGTATGACACAGCGCACAGGCAACCCCCACTTTGTCGCCATGATCCGCATCGAGTTTGCCGTCGCCGTTGCTGTCCTTGACCACAATTCCAATCAGAGCGTTGGCGTTCAACAATTTCGTGGTAGTTGCGGGATCGTTGAGAAGGGGTGCATTGGCGGAGGACAAATTCGTTTTCAGTTCCTCTGCCAGAGAAGTCAACAATTCGGCGGGAACGGCTTCCACGTCCACACTCACGCCCGCTTTCAGGGCTTGCAAAGGCGTCAATTTCGCTTTTTTCATTCCCTGTGGCATTCGTACTGCGTCTGTCCAGAAACCTTCGCTCCCGAAAGTCCCAAACCGAAACACCTCCTGCCCGGACTGAGCATCTCCCGTCTGAGGTGCGGGAAGACGGCGTACATAGCGGGGACCGTCCGCTTTTGTGTCGTTCGAATGAGCGAAAAGAGTGGAGGTTGCACTGGCAATCAAGCACAGTGCGAAACCGGACACTCCATAAAGAAGAGAAAAACGGTGAGGGCGTAAACGTCGCATAGGGGTAACTCCTTCAGAAAACAAATTAGTGTGGTCTACCCATCAACTCAATATCAAAAAAGCAATATCAAACGAGGCAACGCTTAAGAGGTAAGTAGATTGTCATAGACTACGGAGACCGAAAAGCAAAGTTCCTGTGTTCTGAAAGAAGCGCGTCACCAACCAGAGCCAGCCCCGGATCAGTAGAGTTTGATATAGCCAAAAACCTTGTCGTAGGCACGCACCCGACGCGCAACCGCACCTCCGTTGCCCTGTGCACCGTCCCTTCCCGGTTCGGTTGTGTTAAAGCCAATCGTGCGAAGTTCTTTCGGGTTGCTCGCTCGCACGATCTCGACGTGATCCGCTGTGCCATCCCCCTGCCAATCGTAAAAAACAAACCACCCCGGAGAGGCTTCTCCCGGTGCAATCTGTCCTCGTCGTTCCCAGATTCCTCGACTTTTTGCGTCCTCGATCATTACCCGGCACGACGCCGAAGGCAAAAAATAGTGTGCGGCAACGTTGTCTTTGTAAAGGCGAAGGCTAGCCGGGTCGGTGGCAAGTTGCGGACTATGCAGAAAAGCCCATGCCTTGCACGCCGCGTAAGCCACCCCCGCCGCACAATACGAGTAGGGTTTCCCGTTTGAGTCGGCAAAATCCAGTCCGAACAAACCCATGAATCGGGCGATCTGCTCATAATCCTTTGCCCGTGTCGTTCCTACAAACCCACCTCCCACTGAAAGCGTTTTCAGGGCGAAGGTTTGCTCCTGCCATCGAGTTATCGGTTCCATTTTACGTCCTCTTTCTTCTCACACTTTGCAAATTCTTACCCTCACCGAAACTTTTCCTCTTTCTTTCGACATAGTAAAGGAAGAGAGACGCAAACAAAGCAATTCTTTTAATCGCAAACCCTTTCAGGAGACCCCATCCATGCACTTCACCCGAAACAAAACCCTCTTAACAACAGGCATACTGCTCGCACTTTCCCTCACAACGGCTTTTGCGGGACCGCCGCAAAAGGCGAAAACCCCGAAAAAGTCCACCGCACCTACCTCGATTAGTTGCGCGGTTGTTCCCGGCGACAAAGTGGACATTAAAAAAGCCACCGCCGACAAACGCTTTACTGATTACAAAGGACGTCGCTATTATTTCTGTTGTGAAGGTTGCCCCGCGAAATTCAAGAAAGACCCGGCGAAGTACGCGAAAGCGTCCTCGGTTCCCTCGCCTAAAGCCACGAAAAAAGGCTAGTTTCAGACCTTCGCTTTTGTAAAGACGCCCTCTGTGAAAACCAAAAAATGCCCGGTGCAAACCCGAAAGTTTGCACCGGGCGAAAAGTCTTTCTCCTGCTCCTCCCTTTTACTTTCCGACAGCGAGCAGTTCGATCTCCACAGTCGGGGTGAAGCGGCGCGTCGTGCCATCCGAAGCGTTCGTCGTCACCGTGAAGACAAGGGTGTAAAACCCCGCCGCCAGTCCTGTAGTGTCCAAATTCGTCCAGAGGCGCGGATTGGTCAAGGCTCCCGGATCGAAACCCGCCACCGTCAACCCGCTGAACCCCGGTACACCGACGCCCAGTGAATCAAACAGAGCCGAAGTCGGAGTAGGCGTCGTCAAGACCGTCACCGTCCCGATTCCCGCCGAAATCTGTCCGAGGATCGGGCGTTTCTCGCCCTGTCGCAATCTGGTATAGCCGTCCGGCATCGTGTCTTTTTCTCCTCCCCCCTTGTGCTTCTCGCAACAATACTTTTGTCAACGCAGGTCACGGCTTTCACTTCCGGCTCTTCTCCCACTCTCTTTTCTTCCGCTTCGTCCTTCCCTGTCTCTTCTTTCCCCACCTCGCTCGACTCCTCAAGCCAGGTTGCAACAGTTTCGATCTCAAAGCGATCCGTCTTATTCCCGACAAAACGGCAAATCAGCAATCCCGGCTCTCCCCGCTTCGACAACGCACTTCCGTCCCTCAACGCTTTTTCGAGGCTCCTCACGATCCGGTGCGACCCCCGCAACACCACACACCGTGCCTCACGCTCACCCACCGACTTTCTCATGGTGAATCCTCTTTTCTCCGTCTTTTCAACCCTTTGGCTCCGCTGAATTGGCTCTGCTCAATCGGCTTTTACCAAAAGGAGAACCGGAATTAAATCACTCCCAGCAAACTTTGTCCTGTCAACAAAACGCCACCTGAGATCGGAGTCCAACGCACGAAATAGCCCCGCAAAGGCTCGACGGCTGAGGTGAAATAAGCCACTGTTTGCTCGGTAGCGGAAACCAGCCCACCCCCTCCAATCGGAGACCAGAGGCGATTGCTCGTGAAAAACCAGTTCACGGGATCGTTGCTCAGCGAAGCGATCAGCACCGAGGACACGAAGTCAGGAGCGATTGAAATCTCCACCCGAACGTCGTCAATTGTCGAAGCATTCTGAAAAGTCACCCAGATACCCCGCATCTTGACCAGTGCGTTGAAAAAACTGTCCGCTACTTCCTGCGTAATCACGACTTCCAGATGACTTCCTTCTCCCTCGGGGAAAACCTGCGGCGTCCCACGCACAAACCACCAGTTGCCTCGCTCCTGCCAGAAAATGCGGACTCCGTCTCGAATGAAGGGCCCAAATTCGGCTTCAACCCAGAGCTGTGCCACCAACGAACGGGTCACGTCCTGCAAAGCCACACGACTCCTCGGTGTCTCGATCTGGATAAAGGCGGGAACGCCTTCCCTGACAAGCGGATCACTCACGGCGACGCCGTATAAGTCCACCTTTTCCGTCCACGTGATCATTTGTTACCCCCTTTTGCTCTGTCCCTGCCCCGAATTACCACCCTTGCATCTCGTCCATTGAAAAAGGCGACTCGCTTGATTTCGAGGCGGAAACGGTTCCACTCTGCCCCCGCAAGTTTTTTGCCGCCGAAAGGCACTGTAGTCCTCGTTGCGTGAAATCCTGCTTGAGTTGTCCCTGCTCCGTTTTTACCGCCGCCTGCGAATACTCGTTTGCCTTTGTCTCCAAAAGCGCAGCGGCGGCACGGCGAGGATCGTTCCCATTGTCCGAAAGCAAAAAACCAACTTCCGCATCGGTGCGGGTTCGGTCTCCTCCCGCCTTGTTCAGCCCTGCCCCGTCAATGTCTCCGGCGTAAAGCCGCGTCTTCCCGATAGGGCTGTTCACATCATAGGTAAAACTTACTGCGCTTGCCATTCTCTTCTCCCCGATCTCCTATCTCACTTTGTTTCCCACCTAATCTTATGCGTCCATCTCACTCCAGATGAGGTGCTTTCTCCAGGGCTGAGTCTCTTGCGGAAAATAAGGCGAAACCACCCTTGCGCGATTCGGCAAGGTGCGCGAAATCTCCGCAAAGCACAAGCTCAATCCCTTTTCGTTCGTTAGACTGATGCGCCCCTGCCCCAATGTTGGCAACCATTCCCACGCCACCTGAGCCGTATCGAACACAACCACACGCCCCTTCACACTCAGCAATTCCCACTTGCCCGTCACCGCGCTCACTACCATTACCGCCGCGTAATCCGGTCTCATTTTGCCCCCCTCCAAGATCAGAGCCACCGAGCCGCCAGGAACACAGAAAAGCCGG
>JACMPS010000330.1 GCA_014377395.1 Chthonomonadaceae bacterium | reverse complement strand
CTGATCGTCGTTGGCTCTTACGACAATTTCGTTCATTGTGTAGACGCCGCCACCGGGCAAAAAGTCTGGACTTTCGAGACGAACAACTACGTCAACGGCACTCCTGCCATCGCCGGTGGGCGCGTGATCTTCGGGGGGTGTGACGGCTATCTTTACGTTCTCGATCTCAGAACAGGCAAAAAAATCAAAGGTGTGAACGTCGGAGATTATATCGCGGCGTCCTCCGCCACCGACGGCAAACTTGCCTACGTGGGGCATTACGGAAACCGCGTCGTCTGTGTGGATTTAGAGAAGTCACGCACGAAGTGGGCGTATCAATACCTGAAATTCCCCTTTTTCTCGTCACCCGCCGTCAGTGGAAACCGCATCGTCCTCGGTGGGCGAGAACGTTTCGTTCATTGCATCGCCCGCGACACAGGCAAGCCGCTCTGGAAATTCCGCACACGCGGCAAAGTGGATTCCTCTCCCGCTCTCTGCGACGGCAAAATCGCTATCGGTTCCGTAGACGGCAAACTCTACCTGCTTGATCTCGTCACCGGGCGCGAACTCTGGTCTTATGCGATTGGCTCCCCCCTCATCAGTAGCCCTGCCGTCTCGGAGGGAAGCGTCTACACCGGGGCGAACGATGGCTCGGTCTACGCCTTTGGGAAATAGTGCTCCACACTTTCTCCACTAAGGCGAGACTGTATTGGCTCTCTCCCCTTATGCAAGGGAAGGTTTGGGGTAGCCAAAGTTGATGCGTTCGCCGCAGGAATGAATTCCGCGCTCGGAGGCGTGCTGCCCCCAATCGGACAAAAATCGGACACCCGAATCGTATTTCGGGCTGAAACAAAAGATTTTCATAGGTGAAAAGATCAAACATCGCCCTTGCTTTTTGCCTTGAGTCTACGCAGGTGGAAGTCCTGCGAACCGTTGAGCAGGAGTTTGTGATTGGATGTACCTGCAGACCGTTGAGCAGGAGTTTGTGATTGGGACACTTTCGTAGCCGGGGAATTTATTCCCCGGATTCTCTCCTCTTTCCCTAAACCCTAATCCCTGCAACCTACCTCCTTTTTCCTCGGTGCAACTATTCCGCTTTTCTTTTGCGACTAAAAAGGAGAAGACTGCTTCGGTTCCTTTTTTTATCTCTGAGCAAATAATTTTGTTCAGAGAGAGCGGAATCGGAAGCGAGTCAATGGAAATAAAGTTTGGTTAGACCGAGGAAAGTAGTCCCATGCTTAAAATGATTTTACAACGTGCGGCGGTGACAACGATGCTTGCATTCGCACTTATGTCCCGCGCAGACGCGCAAACCCTACGGATTGCGGGTGCGCTCAGCAATTTTGATTGTTGGAATAATTGCAATACAGACGCAGGCGGATTCGAGATCGAGATTGAAGGGCTTCATCATCAGGATGTCGTTCATACCTGGAACTATTCCGCTTTTGGTGCTCCCACCGTTGTGGACGGAGGAACCGCCACTCTGCCCACCGTGATCATCCGTTATCACTCCAATACCGCTTCACTCGCAGTGGGGCTGGTGACGCATTTCGGGGTTTCGCTCAACACCTATGCTCCCGCGACTGCGATCCATTATCGTTGGCTTCCGAAAGCAACAACCGCAATTCCTAATCCGCCCCCTGTCCCCGCCCTTCTGCCTCCTCACACTGCTGAAGTCGTTTTCACAAATGGCGTGGCAAGTGTGCGGGACGTGATTCACAACACCGAGCCGGTCGGCGGAAAAAGCATCTGGGTGATGCCCTTTGCCCACGCCGTTCCGCGAATAGTTACGCTGGAAGAGTTGATGTCCGACAACCCCGTCACTCAGGGTGGTACTCCCAGAGGCGGCGGACGGAACGGAACCAAACTCACGATCCTTGCTCCCGGCGAATCGTGGATCAGCGAAGACGAAAGCGGACGCGACGACTCCAGTTCTGTCTATACCTTCCAAATTTATGAGGACATTGTGGGACCCGGACATGGATCACAAGCCCATACCGCAGGACGCCTGATCACGAATATGATGGACGCGACGATCACCACAACAGGGCCCGTCGTTCCCAATCAGTTGACGCTCTCGAATGTCTTTGTTTACGGAAGCGAAGTCGTAACTGCAACCGTCGGCATCAATGGAAGTTCTCCCGCCGGAGGATTGACGGTTTTGCTCAGTTCGAGCGATCCACACGTCACCTTGCCTGCCTCGGTGGTAGTGCCGGCAAACACTTATTCCGTGACTTTTAATGTCGGGACAACCCCTGTCTCGAATACGACAATCGCCACGATTGGCGCAAAAGTATCGAATTCCACCACCTCAGTAAGTGGGACATTGGAAGTAAGACCGCCTGCGCTTTCAACACTCTACCTCTCTTTCCGGGAAAACTTTAGCGGCGTTTCTTTTGACGGCTCCGTTTTCCTATTTACCCCGGCTCCCGTCGGTGGCACCACAGTAAATCTCGTGAGTAGCGATCCGAACGCCGCTTCTGTCCCCGTTTCGGTGACAGTTCCGGCAGGGCAAACAACGGCTCCCTTCACCGTGAAAACAGGACTGATCGCGGCGCGGCAGGTCATTACGATTGGGGCGACCCTCGGAACGATCACGCTTAGCCAGAGCCTCACGGTCAACCCTTCACCACGAACGATTGCGGGCACTGTTACGCTCGAAGCCTGTACAAAGCCTGCACAACCCGTTACCTTCGTGTTACGGGCAAAAGACGGCACAGGGGACATCACCAAAACGCTGACGTTGGGTGCAGACGGCTCGTTCACCCTTCCCGGCGTCCCCGCCAAAAACTATGACCTTGCGATCAAAGGAGATCGGTGGTTGAGGAAGGTCATTCTCAGTGACGTTTCGCTTTCTAATGTCGTTGGACTCGGTGTCACCCTGAAAACAGGCGATGTCAACAATGACAACGCAGTAGACTTCGGCGATCTCTCCACAATGTTGCAGAGTTACAACGCGATCCAGGGAGACGGAGTTTACGAGCAAAATCCGACTGCCGACCTCAATATGGACGGCGGAATTGACTTTGGAGACTTATCGGCACTGCTCCAGAACTACAATGAGTTGGGAGACGACTGACGCAGGTTTAGAGCGAACCTACAGTGATCCACACAAAGAGGGCAGGGGAACTCAGACCATTCGAGTCCCCTGCTTTTTGTCGTCAACGCTAACTTGGGTTACGCAGAGGAAGGCTGAACCACCCGCTCCGCTATAGACATAGAAGCACAGAGAAATGCAGGGAGATTTTATCCACAGACTAACACCGATGGACACAGATTAAAAGACAGAAGAAAGTGTTAAGTGTTGAGGTAAAGATTTTCCTCTCTTTCCTTTCCTTCTCCTCTTTGTGTCTTTGCGTGAGGTCTCTTCTCTGCATTTCTCTGTGCCTCTGTGTTCTCTAACGGAGTGGGTGGTAGATTATATCCTCTTGCGTAAGGTGAGTTGCAAAAATAGAAACCAGATTGTTTTCCTCGCCCCTAAAGTTTTTCCCATAAAAAACCACTGAGACTTTCTGCCCTGCGTCCCGACAATCTTTAATGTCCCTTTTTCTTAGGGGGCAAACGTTTGTCGAGACGGAGCGGCGCACACGGAAACGCACCCTCCCTCTCCCCTTCGGAATTATTTCGCAACAATTTCGGAACTCTCCCGCAACAATTTTGCAATCTCTGACAGGAGGTCTATCCCATTGCTCGACCGACTTTTCGGCGGTGATCGCTACGCCGCACAAACTCACGCCCTTGACGCCGCTTCCCTACGGCATCAGGCAATTTCCAACAATCTCGCCAATGTCGAGACACCCCACTACAAACGGCAGGAAGTCCGTTTTGAGGAGCAACTTGCACAGGCACTCGACAACAAAAGTAAGTTCGGCATGGGTCGCAAAGGCGAGATCGGCAACGTCCGAGCGACGATCACCCGCATCGGCGATACTACCAGTCGAACGGATGGCAACAATGTCACGATGGAACTCGAAGCGGCGCACCTCGCCGAAAACGAGATGAAATACTCCGTTCTTACTCAGTCGCTCGGCGGCTACTATTCCGCCCTTAAAGGCGTGATCAACGGAGGTCGCTAATCATGTCTTTTTCTCACTCCTTAATGGTGAGCGCTTCCGGGTTGACCGCAGAACGCTTGCGGCTCGACACGATCTCCAACAATATCGCGAACGTCAACACCACTCGCACCCCACAGGGCGGGCCCTATCGCCGACAACAGGCGATATTTGCTTCCCGAAGCGGCAACGAAGGATTTGCCGCGTTTCTCTCGGAGGCGCGTGGCGGGAACGCACGAAGACAAATCGGGAATGGCGTTGAAGTCACCGGAGTTGTCCCCGACATGAGCCGTGATTTCAAGGTGGTGCATGACCCCTCCCACCCGGACGCCGACGCAAACGGCAACGTAAAACTGCCCAACGTCGAACCCGTCACCGAAATGGTGGACATGATGTCTTCTTCTCGTGCTTACGAAGCCGGGGTCACGGCGATCAATGCCGCCAAACAAATGGAACAGAAAGCGCTTGAAATCGGACGAGGCTAAACCCTCTCTTCTAATTTAGAAATCACAGGTTATTATGCAAATAGACGCACTCTCATCAGCCATTCCAGTCGCCGCCAATTTCCCTGGCGTCCCTTCTCCTTTCGGAGCCGCAAGTACGGAAAAAACGTTCGGGCAGCATCTCTCTAACGCCATTGCCGAAGTCAACGCCGCTCAGGATCGCTCCAGCAACCTCAATCTGCAATTCGCCGCCGGCAAAGACGTGGATGTCCATGAGGTGATGATTGCCTCGCAGGAAGCGGGTGTGATGCTCAACCTCGCCACTCAGGTTCGCAACAAAGTCGTGGACGGCTTTCAGGAACTGATGCGCGTCGGTATGTAAAGCGGGCAGGGGAGAGACCGGATTGGTGCGTTAACCTTCCTTAGAGGGAGTCCGGGGAATCAATTCCCCGGCTACAAAAGCGCCCCAATTACAAACTCCTGCTCAACGGTCTGCAGGATTTCCACCTGCGTGGACTGAATGCAAACTCAAAGGCAAGGGTCTTTTCAAATCTCCTGAACGCTTTTGTTTGATCTGCAAAAATGTATTTGGTGTCCGAAGGACACGGGGCGGAACGCCTTATAGCGCGGAATTCATTCCTGCGATAAACGTAGCTCCGCATACTCTTAGATTTTTTAGGAAGGAACAGGATACCGTGCTGATACGTGTACGTGAATGGTGGATGAGCCTTGAGCGGAAAAGCCAGATACTGCTGGGTGCCTCTTCGCTTGGAGTGCTAATCGCCCTTATCGGCTTTGTTTCGTGGGCGAGTACGCCGGAATTCGTTCCGCTTTTTTCCAGCCTTTCACCGCAAGATGCGGCAGCGATTGCGGAGAAATTAAAGGAAGCGAAAGTTCCTTACCGCTCGACGCAAAATCTGACTGCGATTGAAGTTCCGGCTCAGAAGCGCGACGAGTTACGACTTCAACTGATGAATCAAGGCTTGCCACAGCAAAACGGCAGACTTGGGAATGAAATCCTCGACAAAATCAGCGGTATCACAACGGGAGCAATGGAGAGCAAACGCTTTTTGCAGGCGGAAGAAGGCGAAATCGCCCGCTCCATTATGACGCTGGAACAAGTTGCGGACGCTCGTGTCCTGATCGTTCCGTCAGATGACTCTCCTTTTACAAGCCAGAAAAATCAAGCGACTGCCTCTGTCACACTCACGATGAAATCGGGGCAGACGATTGATGACGGGAATGTGCGGACAATTGTTCGTATGGTCACGTTCGCTGTCTCCGGGCTTTCCGAAAACCGTGTTTCCGTCGCCGACTCACATGGAAACTTGCTTCACGATCCACTCAATACCGGGATCAACAATGCGAGTGATCGGAACAAGCAACAACTTGCCCTTGCCAAACAGAAGCGCGACGAATTGCAAAATATGCTCGATAGAACCCTCGGACAGGGCAAATCCGTGCTTAACGTCAATGTCGAACTCAACACCGATCAGACGGATACCGAGAAAACAATCGTGGAAACCGGTGCGGTGGTCAGTAAAGAAACCGCCACCGACAAAGTGATCGGAACCGGGGCGGCTCCTCCAACAGGCTCTCCCGGTCTGGGCGCGAACACCACCGCGACAGGCACTCCCACCTACGACGGCAACAACAAAGGCGGGAAACCCGGCGAGGCGAACGTCGAGCGAGTCAGCACCCAGTCCGTGCCAAGCACGACTAAAACCGTCACAAAGGGTGGCTCCGGCAAGATCGAACGCATGACGGTTTCCGCGATGGTAGATACTTCCATTAAGCCCGAACAGGTTGCGGGAATCAAAGAAATTTTGCTCAGCAGCATTGGCGGCAAGCCGGAAGATAAAGAGCGGCTGGTCACGGTGACACAGATTGCTTTTGATCGCTCCGCCGCCGAGAATGAGCGCAAAGCCGCCGAAGCCTCCGCCCGTGCCGAAAGTATGTCCAAAACGCTGAGCATCGCCGTGCCGCTCGTGCTGATGACTGCTTTCTTTTTGATGCTCGCTCGTGCCTTTAAGCGCACTCAGCAAGCCGCAATGCTCGCTTCCAATCCGCAACTCGCTCTGGCGGGTGCAGGTGGAATGGGGATGGGGGGAATGTACGCTCTCCCGGATGGCTCGATGTCCTCCCTGATCCTCGATGCGAACGGCAATCCAATGCCCGGTCAAATGGTGGACAGTCTGTTGAGTGCCGAGCATCGCGCCGTCGGTGTCGCAAACGGCTCCGATGATCCGCACACCTATGAGATTATCGAACAAGCCTTCGACTCTCAGATGGAAAGTATCCAGCATATGGTCAAAACCAAGCCTGAGATGGTCGCCGCACTGCTCAAGGGTTGGACGGTAGACGAGGCGTAAAGAGGGGTTAGGGATTAGAGAAATGCGGGTACGGCGGAACAAATTCGCCGCTCTGAGTTTGTCCAATCGCGGACAAAAATGTCGCGTGACAACCTGGGTGTCGCGTCTGGAAGACGCCTGTTTTTGTTGCCGGGAGTTTCCAACTCCCGGACACAGGAACTTTTTCAATACCCTCTACTCCCTACCACCAACCACCTGAATCGGAGTTTTCTTAAACGATGGCAAGACAAGCAGAACAATTAACCTCACGCCGCAAAGCCGCTATTTTACTGGTGGCGATGGGGCCCGAATCGGTTGCGAAAATCTTCAAGAATTTGCGTGAAGACGAAATTGAAGCGATTACCCTTGAAATCGCACGGCTCGGCAAAATCACCCCGGATCAGCGCCGGAGCATCGTCGCCGAGTTTTATGAAATGTGTATGGCGCAAGAGGTGATCTCCGAGGGCGGAATTGATCAGGCACGGCTTGCCCTTGAAGCCGCCTTTGGACCCGAACGCGCCGCCGAAATGGTCAACAAAGTTATCCAGACAATGCAGGTCTTGCCT
>JACMPS010000329.1 GCA_014377395.1 Chthonomonadaceae bacterium | reverse complement strand
CGCCAGTACCGCACCTACCGCCACTACCCCCACCCAACTCGATAAATTTTTCATGGTCGTTCTCCTCTGCTCTCTTAAGACAATCGAAGACAGCATTTGTATAATATTAGGACGCTTACTCTCTCTTTAGGGTTCCCCTTGGGAAACCGCCAGACGCCTCCATTGTCGTGATTCAAGGCGGATTCCGGCAATTTTGATCTTTTCCCGGTAAATGTGATGATATGGCACATTTCTTGTAGAATACTCCAGTCAACTCATGAAACGGGGGAGACGCCCCATCGTGACTGACTAAGGACAATTATAGAATGAAATCGCTTTTATTTTCGCTACTTGTGGTGAGTGGGTTGTCCTCCCTTGCCGGAAATGCCTACGCACAATCCACTGTCTACACAAATCAATCCAGTTTTCTCGAACAGGTGCAATCAGGTTACTATCTGGAGGACTTCAATAAGGGAGCTCCTGGACCTTTGGACAGTCCCGTCCTTTTCTCTCAGGGTGAATTTAGTTATCAGATTGATGCCCCCAGCAAAAAAGTCTACTATACCGGCAACAACGATGTTGCGATTAGCACAATTCGGACTTCCGATTCACTCATAGTAACTTTCACCAGCAATAATATTACGGCAATCGGCGGTAATTTTTTCTTGATTGACTTTGTAGACGCCCCTGCTGACGGCACTATCACAGTGAACCTTAGCGATGGCACAACGCAATCCTTCAATTCGACGACGCTCAATCTTCCGTTTCGAGGGTTTATCAGCAAAACGCCGATCACCTCCCTGACTCTGCCTGCTCTCCCCGGTTCGGGGAGGTATGTCACCATTGACAACTTGATCGTGGGACGGAGTAATGCCTCCGGCACTCCTGTTCCCGCTCCAAGCAGTGCCGCCGTCTTCTTCGGGCTTGCCGGATTGGGAAGTGCTTTTCTGGTTCGCCGCCGTAAATAGTCTTTGCTAATCGCTTATTTTGATCTTTTGTCTTGACTTAAGGAAAGGAAGGGTACGGGAGTTTCCCCGTACCCTGCCTTTTTCGTTTTGTCCTCTCCATTGCGCTATACTAAACCCATGAAAAAGCCATGCCTCGTTCTTTTCTTTTTTGCGCTTGTCCTCTTCCTTGTCGGCAGTCGGCAGAATGTTCGGGCGCAAACATCGGCGGCAAGTCTCCGTGTAAAAGCGGATGTTCAAGTCAAACGCAAAGAGTTTGGGGCGGCAAGCCAATCTTTTCGAGCGGCGGCTCTCCGCTACAAATCTTTGGGGGATTATGGAGCCTATAAAGTTCTGGAAGAGCAGGCGCAACGCTACGAAACTCAGATTTCCCTGTTTTATGAAAAGCCATTGACCGAACAAACCGCCCGAAAATACTACACTGGAAAGCGGCTCGAACCGCTTTACGGGGTGTATCTTGGAGCGTTTATTGATCGGGAAGATGGAGTAAAAAGTGCTTATCAAGATGAGAACGGACAGACCCACCGCGATTCTAACGAGTGGAACCGCATCATGGGGAAAAATCATGCGATGTTTTTCATGTATGAGCGATACGGTAACAAATTCCCCAAAAAGTGGATGGATCACCTCAAACGATATGGGGGAGCGGCACAGTGGGTTCTGACCCCGGACAATCTCGATAAGGTCAGTCAGGACAAATATCTGCTCGATCTGGCGTTTGCGGCGCGAGATTCAGGCATCCCGATTTTCCTCAGATTTGCAGGGGAAATGAACGGGGCGTGGGTTCCTTATCACGGCGACCCCGCAAAATATATTCAGAAATTTCGGCTTGTCGCCGAGGTGTTTCATGCCTACGCACCTAATGTGGCGATGGTGTGGTGTCCGAATGATGGACCTGAAGACAAGATCACCCGCTACTATCCCGGCGAAGCGGCGGTGGATTGGGTGGGCGTTAACTTCTATAATGTCCCCTATTTCAATGCGGACGCAAGCAAGCCTGCAAAATGGAAAAACCCTGCCGACTCTCTTAAATTCATTTACCAAACTTATGCCGCCAAACATCCGATTATGATCGGCGAAACGGCGGCAAGTCACCTCAGCGTTGTAGATGGATTGCTCTGCCCCGATTTTGCCGCCGACAAAATAGGTCAACTCTACAGTTCTCTCCCGCGCCTTTATCCGCGTGTTAAAGCGATCAACTGGCTCAGCATGAATACCCTGAAATATGCCCGCCAGGAACGTCAACTCAACAATTATTCGCTTCTTGATGTCCCTGCGGTGGCGATTCAGTACCGTGATCTGATCTCCCTCCCCTACTTTCTGGAAGAGGTTTCCCGCGAGAAACCCGCTCAGGCTCCCCTCGAAACTCTACGCCTGAGTGAAGGCATGACACTTCGCGGGATCGTACCACTGAGTGCCTGGGTGAAAAGTTACGAGCAACGCCCCATGGTCACTTTTTTTCTCGATGGCAAGATGCTCAAGCAGTTTCGCGCGCCGGGACACTATCGGTTTGCGCTGGACACACAGGCTTATGCACCCGGCACGAAAACGCTCACCGTCGAGGCGCGGGACAGCCGCAACAAACTTGCCGGAAAGCAAACGCTCAAGGTAAAGTTTATTCGCTGATAGTCTCTTGTGGTATCATATCGGCATGAATAATTCTACTGAAAATATCAAAATCACAACGCTCCCCAACGGTATTCGCGTCGTCTCCGAAACGCTCACCTACGTTCAGTCCATTGCCCTCGGATTGTGGGTGGGGGTGGGTTCACGCGACGAAACCGACCGATTACGCGGCATCTCCCATTTTATCGAGCATATGCTGTTCAAGGGAACCAAAACCCGTACCGCCCGTGAACTCGCCGACTCCATTGAGTCACGCGGCGGACTAATCAACGCTTTCACGGGCAAGGAAACCACCTGTTACGAGGCACGGATTCTTGCGGAGGATTTGCCCCTCGCCCTCGACATTCTTACCGATATGTTCCGCAATTCGCTTTTCGATGCCGAAGAAATGGAGCGCGAAAAGCGCGTCGTCATCGAAGAAATCAAGATGTATGAGGATATGCCCGAAGACAGTGTTCACGAACTTTTCGAGGCGACACTTTTTCCCAATCATCCGCTTGGACTTCCGATTATCGGCACCGAGGCGACGGTTTCCGGGACTTCCCGTGACGACATTCTCGCTTACATTGAAACGCTTTATCGTCCCGACAGAATTGTGATTGCGGCGGCGGGAAATCTCAGCCATGAGCATCTTGTTGAACTGGTCAATCAGAAATTAGGCGAAATGGTGGGCACTGCGCCTACCCGCGAAAAGATCGCCCCCGTTGCCGCCGCCGAGAAAATTCTGCAAAACAAGCGTGATGTGGAGCAGGTTCATTTCTGCCTCGGTACGAGTGCCTACAGCAAATACGACAAAGAGCGATTTCCGCTTTCCATTCTGAATAACGTGCTTGGCGGAAACATGAGTTCACGCCTGTTTCAAGAAATTCGCGAGAAGCGGGGATTGGCGTACAGCATCGGCTCTTTTGCACGCACCTATCTGGAGGGCGGCGTCTTCTGCATTTATGGCGGCACCTCCCCCGAAACCTTTGCACAGGTGCAGGAATTGACCTCGATTGAGTGCAAAAAAGTGCTTGAGAGCGGCATCAGTGATGACGAACTGACGAAAGCAAAAACGCAGGTGCGAGGTTCTCTCGTTCTCGGTTTGGAGGGGATGAGTAGCCGTATGAGCAGGTACGGCGAATCGTTGCTTTCGATGGGGCGAATTATGCCAATCGAAGAAGTGATCACCGAGTATGAGTCGGTGACGCACGAGCGTATCGCGGAAGTGGCGGCGAAAGTGCTGGATGAAGCCCGATGGACGCACACGGCAATCGGGGCATTTGGTGCAAATGAAGAAGAGGTAGAAGAAAACGAAGACAAAGATTAGAGAGCAGGCGCAAAGACGATGATAGATCATGACCGCCTGTTCAAACAATTGTTGACGACGTTTTTCCTTGAGTTTCTCTAACTTTTTCTGCCTGAACTTTATGCGTTACTCGATAAAGACGCAGAAATGGTGGCGATGGACAAGGAACTGTTCACCGATTTGACTTCCGGGGAAAAGCACGAAGCGGATTTGGTGATGAAGGTCAAGATGCTCGGCGAAGCCTCCTTTATCTTGATTCATCTCGAAAATCAGGCGAAGCCTCAGTTGCAATTCGGAAAGCGAATGTTCCACTATTTTGCACGGATTCATGCGAAGTACGATTTGCCCGTTTATCCGATTGTGATTTTCTCTTATGATGCACCGCAACGCCCGGAGCCGCAAAGTTATGTGGTTGCGTTTCCCAATAAAACCGTGTTACAATTCGACTACACCGTCATTCAGTTAAATCAACTTTCGTGGCGGG
>JACMPS010000328.1 GCA_014377395.1 Chthonomonadaceae bacterium | reverse complement strand
TGCGCCACCCTTTAAGGAGAGGTTGAGCGCGGTCAGTTTTTCGCGTACTTCCGTCAGAGATTTCTTTCCGAAGTTGCGAATCTGCATGAGATCGTTTTCTGTGAAATTGATCAACTCGCCAATGGTCAGGATATTGGCTTTCTTCAAACAGTTATAGGTACGCACCGAGAAATCCAGTTCCTCGATTCGGTAGTAGGGCGGATTGTCCACTGGACCACTTGCACCAATCGCAAGCGTGGCTCCCGGCACCGCCTCACCCGGCTGAAACTGAGCGAAGAGATTCAAGAATTGAATCATAACTTTTGCCGCTTCAGAAAGAGCCGCTTCCGGCGAGATCGTTCCGTTTGTCCAAACTTCGATGACAAGTCGCTCGAAGTTCGTGTTGGACGCCACACGAGTCTGCTCAACGTTATAGTTGACTTTTTTCACCGGCGTAAAGGCGGCCCCGATAGGAATTGTCCCGATCCCCTGCTGACTACGTCGTTCCAGATTGCCGGGAAGAACATAGCCTTTGCTGGTTTCGACAACCATTTCCATGCTGAGGGTAGCGTCCTCATCGGAAATAGTCGCGAGATAAAGTTCCGGGTTGACCACTTCCACATCGGCGGGGCAAATGACATCTGCGCCTGTGACGCGACTGCCTTCTTTACTTCCCTTCACATCAATGCGGATTGTCTTGGGTTCGTGCTTGACGCCGCTTCCGTCCGGGTGAACTTTGACGGCGAGACTCTTGAGATTAAGCAAAAGTTCGGTCGTATCCTCTTTAACACCGGGGATCGTCGAGAACTCGTGCAACACTTTATCAATCTTAACATAGGTAATCGCGGCACCGGGGATCGAGGAAAGCAACACTCGCCTGAGCGAGTTGCCGATTGTCACTCCATATCCACGTTCCAGCGGCTCCACAACGAACTTTCCGTAGTTGTCGCTTTTCTCCAACGGTTGGATGTTCGGTAGAGTCAACTCCATTTTTCACACTCTCCTCTATTAAAGACGCTTTTGCAAATGAGAATTGAAAGTCGAGCAAAGGCTATCTTAATTGCACCCACTCGCGCTTTTCTTCCCAAAGAAAGAGCGGCACGAAAACGCCGGAAAGAGTAAAGACTTCGCTTTCCGGCGAAATGGGCTAATGGTGAAAACAAATCAACGTGAATAGAACTCGATAATAAGTTGTTCACGGATGTCTCGAACGTCCACTGTCGCTTTGATGTCGATCAGCGTGGGCAAAACCATCACGCGCCCGGTGAGGGTCTGAACGTCGAGTTGAAGCCAGAGCGGAAGAGGGCGTTTGATCACACGATCACGCGCTTCTTTCACGCCGCCAGTTTTCGTCATTGTCTCGTGAATTTCGATCATGTCGCCTGCCTTCACCAGATAGGAAGGAATATTGACACGTTGTCCGTTCACGGTGAAATGTCGGTGGTTGACCATCTGCCGTGCCTGAGCGCGAGAAGCAGCTAAACCAAGACGATAAATGACGTTGTCAAGACGAGTTTCCAGCAATTGAAGCAGGTTCTCGCCGGTGACACCGGGGCGACGCAAAGCCTCTTTGAGATAATTCGTGAATTGGTTTTCCAGAACACGATAAACGCGGCGTAGTTTCTGCTTTTCACGCAACTGGATTCCGTATTCCGTCAGTTTTTTCTGGAAGGTAGGGGAACCGTGCATACCAGGGGCTTTGTCACGCCATTTAGTTTTACCATCGCGGCTGGTTTTTTCGAGGATACACTTGGTGTAACATTTGTCACCCTTGAGATAGAGCTTTAGCCCTTCTCGGCGACACTGCCGACACCGTGGGTCATGGTTATTAGCCATAGATTTTCAGGATGCTCCTTGCGGATCGGAAATAATGAACGCCCCGATTGCCCGCCAATTAACGGTTCGATAAAAGGAACGAAAGGAAACTTTCGCCCGCGAACCGGGTGTTTACGCAAAGCCAAATTTTGACTCTGTGTCCTCCACCCCTGCATCGATACAGGTAGATTTTATGTTGTGTTCGTTAAAGTCGTCGAGATTAAGTCTGTCACTCGACCCGGCACTTTAGACGCGGCGACGCTTGGGAGCGCGGCATCCATTGTGGGGGATTGGGGTTACGTCTTTGATCAATGAGACTTCGAGTCCAACGCCTTGTAAGGCTCGAACGGCGGTCTCACGACCTGCGCCGGGTCCCTTGACGAAGACTTCGACTTTTTTCAGCCCATGCTCTTGTGCGGCACGAGCGGCTCGCTCGGAAGCGATTTGTGCGGCGAAAGGAGTTCCTTTTCGGGTTCCCTTAAAGCCTGATCCGCCGGAGCTAGCCCACGAGATTGTATTGCCCTGAACATCGGTAATCGTCACCAACGTATTGTTGAAGGTAGACTGAATATGAACGATGCCCTGAACGATATTTTTCTTTTCGCGTGACTTGGGACGGGACGTACCCGCCTTTGCGGTCTGTTTGTTTGCCATTTTTTACGCTACTTTCCTACTTTTTGAGCTTTTTCTTACCCGCCACAGGACGCTTCGGACCTTTTCGGAACCGGGCGTTTGTTTTGGTGCGTTGCCCGCGTGCGGGAAGCCCTCTTCGATGCCGTACACCACGATAGCAACCGATCTCCATCAGACGACGAATACTCAGTTGAAACTCGCGGCGCAAGTCACCTTCGACACGGTAATCACGCTCCAGAACTTCGCGGATTTTCGAGGTTTCAGTTTCGGTCAGTTCGCGAACGCGAGTAGCCGGATTGATTTCGAGGTCTGCCACGATTTTCTTAGCACTGGAGAGTCCGATGCCATAAATGTAGGTGAGCGCGTATTCGACTCGTTTATCGCGTGGAAGATCCACGCCAGCAATACGTGCCAAACTTGCCTCCTTCGCAGAGAAAAGCGTTGAGTGCTAAGTATTGAGTTTTGAGCATTAATCATAATCCTCAAAACCGATTACTTACGTTTCAACTCTAACCCTGTCGTTGCTTGTGCTTGGGATTGACGCAGATCACACGAACGACGCCTTCCCGCTTGATGACCTTGCACTTTTCGCAAATCTTCTTCACAGAAGCGCGAACTTTCATGGATTTCTCCTCCTCACCGTAATCAATATTTTTGCGCCCTAAATGCATTTTCAAGATTGAGACACGCAAAAACACCTCTCTCCACACACAAACGCAGGGGAGCGGCGAGATAGTATACCCCGACCACTGCCCCTTACAGAGATTCCTGAGCAAAAATCTCCAAATTTTCTTCTTATGTCTTCAGGACTATCGGCGTAGCAACCCTCGGAGAATTTATTCCGCCGTCTTTTGCATTTGCATCGCCAAACTCATCGTGCCGGATTTCTAGAATTGTGCTACGACTTGTACCGATACCGGATTCGTCCGCGTTCCAGGTCGTAAGGCGAAAGTTCAACTAGTACCTTGTCACCGGGCAGAATACGGATATAGTTCTGTCGCATTTTACCGGAAACGTGAGCGAGAACCATCTTTGTTCCCTCACCTACCGGAATTTCGACGCGGAACACAGCGTTGGGAAGGGCTTCCGAAACAACTCCCTCAATCTCAATTCCGGCTTCCTTATCAGTTTCCTGCGGGGGAGCCGCTTCCGGGGGCTTGCGTGGGCCCGTATTGACGGGCTTGGGTCGTGCGGCTCCGCCCGGTCTTCTCTGTCCTCCGGCTCCGCCGGGTCTTGGCGGTCCGCCGCCTGGTCTTTTTGGTGGTGGCATCTATTCTCCGTTAGTTAAAATCAAGGCACCATCGGTGGTAATGGCGACTGTATGTTCAAAGTGTGCGGCTAGCGATCTGTCTTGTGTCGTGATCGTCCACCCATCCGCAAGAGTGATAATGTCTTTTCTTCCGGCACTAATCATTGGCTCAATCGCGAACGTCATTCCGCATTGGAGGACGGTTCCTTTGTTGCGCCAACCAAAGTTGGGAATCTGGAGTCCGTCTTCATGCATTGTTCGTCCGACACCGTGACCGACTAATTCTCGAATCACCGAAAACCCATTCCGTTCGGCATGGCGTTGTACGGCAAGTCCCATATCTCCCGTTCGGTTGCCCGGTCTAGCCTGTGCAATTCCTTTGTAGAGACACTCTTCCGTCACCTGTAAAAGTTTTTGTGCCTTCTCCGAAATCTTCCCCACAGGAAAAGTCCAGGCACTGTCCGCGATCCAACCATCCATCTCGACGGCGCAATCAACTGAAACGATATCGCCCTCTTTGAGAACACGCCGCCCCGGTATTCCATGAACGATCTCTTCATTCACCGAAATACAGGTGTAGGCGGGATAGGGTTTGTGTTCCCCCGGCGCGTAACCAAGAAAGGGAGACCCACCATTCACTTTCAGAAAGTAGGTAGAGGCTTCGTCCTCAAGTTCTCCAGTAGTGGCACCGGGAACACACATCTCCCCCATCCGATCCAGAATTTTTCTTACTATACGTCCCGCCGTCCTCATCTTTTCGATGTCGGCGCGACTTTTTAAGTCAGCCATCTCTAAACGTTCCACTTTCCCTGCTCAAAAATCAGTGTCTCTTCCGCCTCTAAACGGTTCAGTAATTCAATTGTTGCCCTGAACACGAGGTCGGGGTCTTGATCGGCGTCTATCGTATGCAGTACGCCACATTCACGGTAATAGTCCCGTAGCGGCGTTGTTTTTTCGTGATACACTTCCATACGATGTTGCACCACATCGGGTTCGTCGTCCGGGCGCGTGATGAGAGTGCCGCCTTCTAGATCGCAAATGCCCTCGATTTTTGGTGGCTGACTTGTGATATGGTACGTCGTACCGCAAATCGAACAAATACGGCGTCCACTAAACCGCTTGACAACGGCGTCTATCGGCGCATAAAAATCAATCACGCCTGTCAGTCTGCGTTTCTTTTTCAGAAGGACACCCGCGAAAACTTTTGCCTGTGGAATTGTACGCGGAAACCCGTCCAGCAAAAAACCGTTTAGGCAATCCGGCTCTTCGATCCGCTCGTCAACCGCTTCAACGATAATTTCATCAGGCACATATTCGCCACGATCTATACGGTATCCCTCAGCGATTTTACCAAGTTTCGTACCCTTTGAGATTGCTTCCCGCAACATGGCTCCGGTAGAAATCGTCGGTAAGACATAGTGAAGCGCGATCCGTGCGCCCTGCGTTCCTTTGCCGACTCCCGGCGGACCTAACAAAACCAAGATCATTGTGGGGTTCTCTCTCACACAGAGGCGCATCGGGCATCGGGAGGATTTACTCTCACCGATACCCGACACGCTCATTTCTTTAACCGCGTTTCTGCCCGGTCTTGATAAATCCTTCGTAATTCCGCATGAGAAGTTGGGCTTCAATGGCTTGCATCGTCTCGATTGCGACACCAACAACGATCAGCAAGGACGTACCGCCAATCAATTGAAAACTGGAGAACTGCGATGCAACGGGCAGAATATATTGCAATACCGCGATAATCGCCAGAAAAATCGCACCTGCGAGAGTGATACGTGAAATCACCCTTTCAAGATACTCATAGGTAGGCTTGCCCGGACGAATACCTGGAATATAGTTGCCGTACTTTTTGAGGTTTTCCGCCATCTCCTGAATGTTCATCACGATTGCCGTGTAGAAATAAGTAAAAACTACGATCAGAAGCGCGTAAATCAGTGTTGGAATCGGTAGCGGTATATTGCCGAGATGCCAGTATTGTCCGGGACTCATCAACTGTGCGTGTTCCTTAAGCCACCCGATAGGACTACCACCACCGGGTTTGCCAGGAAAGGCATTGAGAATTGTTACTGGGAAGAGCATCAACGAAACTGCAAAGATAATCGGGATGACGCCTGCTGAGTTCACCTTAATCGGAAGGAACGATGAACCTGCCT
>JACMPS010000327.1 GCA_014377395.1 Chthonomonadaceae bacterium | reverse complement strand
GCGAAGCCACGAGGGGGCAATGGTCAGCGGTTGGAACTACCGGGGGGAAGATCCGCGCCGGGATATGCGCGGCTACACCGTTAGTGCGCTTTCGCAAAACCCCGACGACGCACAATTCGATACCCCACATAACTCCTCGACCGGCACCGGAAAAATGTCTCGCGAAGAGGAACGATCTGACCGGGTGCTAGCCAATGGCGCACGACTCTATAATGATCACGGACATCCTGAGTACGCCACCCCGGAGTGTCGTACCCTTCTTGACCTTGTGGCACATGACAAGGCGGGGGAACGTATTTTGCACCGGGCGGCACAACGAAGAGCCAAGACAAAAGGCGTCCCGGTCTCGATTTACAAAAACAATACTGATTTTCACGGCTCAAGTTATGGAACTCACGAAGGCTACCTGACCCGGCGAGACGTACCAACTGATGCCCTGATTGCCGCCCTACTTCCTTTTTTCGCAACCCGGCAGATTTACGCAGGAGCCGGAAAAGTCGGGGTTGAAAACGAAAGCGGAGTCAAGCCACTTTATCAGTTGTCACAACGCGCTGATTATTTCAACGTAGAAGCGAGTGTGGACACCCTGCACAATCGTCCACTCGTTAACACCCGCGATGAGCCACATTCGACGCCGAGCAAGTATCGTCGCCTTCACGTCATCTGTGGAGACGCGAACATGAGTGAGTACGCTACCGCCCTTAAAGTCGGGACGACGGCTCTTGTTCTAACCCTTCTGGAAGACGGTTTGCGACCCACGATCAAGTTGGAAAACCCGGTTCTCGCCGTCAAGCAGGTTTCCCGTGACCTCACGCTGAAAAAGGAACTGGATCGAACAAGCGGATATCCCCTCACTGCAACAGCCGTTCAACGAGTTTATCAGCAGGAAGCGGAAAACCGACTGCGCGGCACAAGCGAGGAAACCGATTGGATTCTCAATGAGTGGGACACCGTACTGACCGCCCTTGAAACCGATCCGATGACGCTGGCGGACAGACTCGACTGGGTAGCGAAGTATCGCTTGCTCAACGAGTTTCGAGAGGCGGAAGGGATGAACTGGGGCGATCCCTACCTGCAAAGCCTTGATCTCGCCTACCACGACATTGATCCTGAAGCGGGGCTTTACAATGGATTGGAACAGTCGGGGGAGATGCGCCGCCTTGTCAGTGACGCCCGTATCGAAGCCGCAACGACCTGCGCCCCTGACACCCGTGCTTATTTGCGCGGTCTTTTCGTACAAAGGTTTGGCAGTGCGGTGAAAAGCATCGGTTGGAACGGCGTTGCCTTTGAGTACGAAAATGAAGACTACCTTTTCGACATGAACCCACTTGTCGAAGAAAACGTCTCTGCACTCAACGAAGAGTTTGCCGGAGCGAACAGTTTGCAGGACGTTGTAGCGATTTTGCAACAACGGAAAAACGAGATATCTTTCTAAACATGTAGTGTCAACCGAGGAGAAATAGCAACATGAACTCGATTTTTAACGGCGAAGAGCGCCGCCAGATGCCCACTCTGCCCTCCGATCCCCTCCGAAAAGACGGAGACGGCGGCGGGCCTGGAACCCCTGATGTTAAGCGACCGGACACAAGCGATTTGCTGAAGCGTATGAAGCGTGTTGACCCGGACGCGGCGCGTAAGTATCGTCAGCGCAGTGGCGAATAAAAGAGAAAAAGGGTGAACGAAAGGGGAATGAGGAGAAAAATAATTTCTCCTCATTCCTCCTTCTACCACCCGGAGCGAATTAATTCATGGAGATCAAAAGTGGTTTGTGGGAATTGTTGGAGGAAAGCGGTCACCCGTTGACACGCTCCCTCTCTCTTCCAAATCAGTTGCCGGGAATACGCCCAAACGATAGTCATGCGGGTCCCGGCGTGATTGACACGCACGGAACGACCGTGATTGCAGTCAAGTATAATCAGGGCGTGATTACGGTGGGTGACAGGCGAGCAACGGCAGGCTTTGCCGTCATGTACGACCGCTCGGAAAAAGTGTTGCCGATTGACGATTACACGTTGCTTGCCATTTCGGGTTCGTTTGCTCGTGCAATGGAAGTCGTGCGCTATCTGCGAACGACATTCAAGTTGTTCGAGCGCACATACTTGCAACAGATGAGCCTTGACGGAAAACTCTCGGAACTCGCAAAAGTAGTGCGTGCCGGGATCGCCGAGGCGATGAGCGGGATCGGTGGCTTTATTCCGATTTTGACGACCTTTGACCGTGAAACGAACGAAGGCAGAATCTTCTTTTACGACGGTGCAGGCGCACGTTTTGAGAGTACCGAATATGGGGCGGCGGGTTCCGGCTCCACCCAAATTCGAGGGACATTCGACTACATCGTCAAGACGAAAAAGCCGTTTCATGATATGACCCGTGAAGAAGCCCTGAAAGAAGCCCTATTTCTACTCGACATTGCCGCCGACCTTGATGCTGCAACGGGGGGATTCCAAAAGGTTTTCCCGCTCGCCAAAACTATTTCGGTAGACGGAATCGAAGACGTGAGCGAAGAAGAACTTAGCCGCGTTATGGACGCCATTGATCGCGAAACCGGCGGACGCAAAAGATAAAATTCAAGATTGATCTATGAATTAGCGCAGTATTCCGACTTAAAAGCAATTTGAATAACTATGTTTTTTCGTTTTCGCATTTTGCCTTTTAATCTGTGTTATTCTGTGTTAATCCGTAGATAAAAACGAAAGATCGAGACCGATGTTCACCCCTTATGACCGCGAGGAAGCCGCCGGCTATCGCAAAGACAACGTAGAAAATAGATTGAGAGAGGGTAGTCCGGTTGTCGGCGTCAGTTACGACAAAGGACTTCTCCTGCTGACGGTACGCCGCTCTCAGCGCAAAGTATATGAATTGTATGACCGACAGATGTTTTCTGCGATTGGAATGCAATCCGACATCGAAAATGTGCGTGTCAAAACCATTCAGATCGCGCATCAGGAGGGTTTTGAGCGTAGTCCCGACGATGTGACCCTGCAACGTCTTGTTGGGTTTATCTTGAGCCCTTCGCTCAAGCAGTCCTATGGCGATATGTTCTCCGGGGTTCCGTATGTCATCCGTGCGCTTTTCGCAGAGATCGGTAAAAAGCCGCAGGGCGACGGATTTTACACGCTGAATTATGACGGTGAATTTCGTATTTACCATGAGTTCGCCGTGATTGCCGGAAGTCAGGACGCCGAAGACAAAATGCTGGAGCGTCTTGAGGGCGTTTCCCATGAAACCGGGCGCGACGAAGCCCTGCAAAAAGCACTGAGTGCCTGGATCGTGGGAGCAAAAGAAGCGATTAAGCCACAGTTCACCCGCGAAGAGGAAGACCTGAATCCGCTTCGTGATCTGGACGAAGCCGAAGCCAACCGTGCCTTTTTGCTGGATGAACTTAAAACGGGAACGATCGAAGTCGGTATCTTAGAAAGAGACACAAAGCGAGAAAGCCGTTTCCGACTTTTGACGGAAAACGACCTCACGGGTTTGCTTGACCAATACCGGAATCACTCGTAACAAAAATCGAACTCGGTAGAGGGGAGCGAGTGGATCAATCTTATTCCTCCCCCTTATGCAAAGGGGAGGGTAGGACGCCTCCACCAACGGTGCTTAGTGCAAGGATAAACTAGACCGTTGACCAATCGTTTGATCGTTGATACGAACAATCGTTCTATCGTCCAAATCTATCAAACTGTTGACAAACCCTC
>JACMPS010000326.1 GCA_014377395.1 Chthonomonadaceae bacterium | reverse complement strand
GTTTGAGATCAACAAGGAAGACCCGAAGCTACGGGACGATTACGGGCGAAGGGGATTCGGGCAGTCGTGCCTGATGGCACGGCGGCTTGTGGAGAGTGGAGTTCGGTTTGTCACGATCACGATGGGCGGCTGGGACACGCACGAAAACAACTTTAACTCTCTTAAAAATGGAGTGTTGCCTGACCTGGATCGAGGCTTTTCCACGCTGATTCGTGATCTGTCACAGCGCGGAATGTTGGACACAACGCTTGTTGTCTGGATGGGTGAATTTGGACGCTCCCCCGAAATCAACAAAAATATGAACCCCGGACGCGATCACTGGCCCAACGCAATGTCCGTTGTGATGGCGGGTGGCGGCGTCAAGGGCGGTCAGGTCATCGGCTCGACAGACGAGCGTGGTATGGGCCCCGCCGAGCGTCCGCTTCATGTCGAGGACGTTGCGGCTTCCCTGTATCATGCGGTGGGGCTAAACCCCGACAAAGAGTACATCACTCCTTCCGGGCGCCCGATCAAACTGGCGAACGAGGGCAAAGTGGTCAGCGAACTCTTCAAGTAAGTCTGAGACAAGTGGAATGCAGGAGATCGGTTATTCGAAACAGGGACACGGGTAAAAATCCGTGTCCCTGTCGGCTTGCATAAACTCTGCCCTTCACGATACAATATCGGTATGAATACCGAAACACAAATTTCCGATTTCAATCTTTCCTCTGATCTGCTTACACTCCCGCCGTTGCCCCTCGACCGACTTGAAAAAGTGGAAGCGTGGGGGATGAACACCGCGAAGATGGGCTACGTTTATCGCCCGACCACCGCAGAAGGCATCACCGAGGTATTTGCTTTTGCAAAAAATCATGGGCTGAAGGTAGGGTTGCGGGGGGCGGGACGCTCCTACGGCGACGCCTCCCTGAACGGCGAACACGTCACCCTTGACCTTACCCGCATGAACCGAATTCTAGAGTGGAACCCGAAGACAGGCGTGATTTCTGTTGAACCCGGCACCACTCTCCGGCAACTCTGGCAGTACATCGTCGGGGATGGTTGGTGGGTTCCCGTTGTCACAGGAACCATGTACGTGACGCTGGGCGGAATGCTCGGCATGAACACGCACGGCAAAAACAATTATTGTTCGGGCCCCATTGGGGATCATGTGCTTGAATTCGACTTTCTGCTCCCGACGGGCGAAACCAAAACCTGTTCCCGCGAACAAAACTCGGAACTGTTTTACGCAGCAATTTCAAGTTTCGGAATGTTGGGTTGCTTCACGCGCATCACGCTACAAATGAAAAAGGTCTACAGTGGACTTCTGGAAGTGGATGCCTACACCACACAAACCTTCGGTGAAATCATCGAGAAATTTGCGGCGCAAAGAGACAAAGCTGATTATCTGGTGGGGTGGATAGATTGTTTTGCAAAGGGCGAGAAAATGGGGCGCGGACAGGTTCACGAAGCCCGTTATCTCAAACCCGGCGAAGACCCGAACCCGGAGCAAACCCTGCGAATCGAAAATCAAGAACTGCCCGATACGCTTTTCGGAGTGTTGCCGAAGTCAGTCATGTGGCGTTTCATTAAGCCCGTTTCCAACAATTTTGGAATGAAACTACTGAACGCCGCGAAATTCTTTGCCTCCAACACACTCGGAAACGGCAAAACGATTCGGCAATCGCACGCAGGGTTTGCGTTTTTGCTTGATTATGTGCCAAATTGGAAGTGGGTTTACAAACCGGGCGGACTGATTCAGTATCAGAGTTTCGTGCCGGAGGAGACCGCCGAAGCGTGTTTCACGGCGCAAATGGAAGCGTGTCATCGGGCGGGCATTATCCCTTATCTCGGCGTTTTTAAGCGACACCGTGAAGACGATTTTCTCATTTCTCATGCGGTAAAGGGATACTCTTTCGCGCTTGATTTCCCCGTTACGAAACGCAACAAAGTAGCCCTCTGGAAACTCTGCCGCGAAATGGACAGGATCGTTCTCGATGCGGGCGGACGTTTTTACTTCGCTAAAGATTCGACGCTGACCCCCGAAGTCGCCGAAGCCTATCTCGGTAAAGCCACACTGGAGAAACTCTTCGCCCTCAAGCGAGACTGTGACCCCGACAACCTGCTCATGACTGATCTGGCAAGACGCCTGTTTGGAGAAAGACTTTGCTGACCCAGACGGAACCCCCCCGCAACCCTCGCGCTCTTAACTCGCTGGATTGGGCGTCACTTTCCCTGATTGCGCTCTCCCTTCTCTTCGCGCCTCTCACGGCAGGATACTTTTCCACGCCGACGCGCAACTCGTCTTTCCCACTTACCCTCACCGAAATTCTCGGCGTTTCATTGCCGTCTTTGCTGGCGGCGGCAGGCGCGATGCTGACTTTTTATCGTGAGTCTAAGCGTCCTGTCGCGATTGGTTCCGTCCCTGGGGTTCGTGCCTCGTGGATCGGACTAGGCGTGTGGGCAAGCCTGACTGCTCTCGGTAATCCCGTCCACTTTCTCAGCGTGAATGCGCTTGTCGCTCTGTTCTCGGCACTTTTG
>JACMPS010000325.1 GCA_014377395.1 Chthonomonadaceae bacterium | reverse complement strand
TGTAACCGGGCGTCCATACAGGTGAGAATGGCGAAGCCACGCGCCGGGGGCAAGGCAAGTGAACCTTTATCACCAAAATCTTCAACATAATGGGCGTTTGCCGCAAGCACTTCTTCTTTGATTTGACTCATTTTCTAAACCTCTTTTCGTTGATTTTTCGCCTCTCGATAAAGGCTTCTCTTCTCTCTACGCTCTTTAATCTCAAACTGTACCGCCCTCTAGTTCCGAGGGATAAAGCGTCACTCGTAAACTTGCGCCTGCTGCTGCGACTCGGCGCAACGCTTGAGCGGAAATCTCCTGATGAAATCCCCAGGGTCTGTTTCCGCAACGGTATCCGATGTCGAACACACGATCTGAGTTTTTCCATAAGGAGAGACTTTCGGTTCCATTCAGTGCTTCAATCCTTTCCAACATGGCGATCAGGTTGGATTCAGGATTGTCGTGTTGCGTTTCCGTTTCGAGTGTGACCTGCCATAGACCGTCCTCACGCTGAGCGATCTGGAGCGAGAAAACGCCTTTCAATTCCAACTCATTTGCCAGTTTCGTCGGGTCATCAGCAGACACAATTTCAAGATCGGTGTTGAGGTAAAGGATCATAGTTTTTCCACTGCCTTTTCAGAGTTTACAAGGAAGGCTCCCGTGCGAATAAAACAATCCGCGTTTTTGCTGACCTCTTCGGAAAGCACAAGGCTCGTGTGTGAGACAAAAAGAACGCAATGCGCTGACACATCGGGGTGTTTCGTTTCTTCGACGCAAACCAGTGTGTCGTTTTGTTTGCGGGGACAGAGAATAAGACCGAGCAGGAAATTGAAGCTGCCCGCAATGCTACCGATCTCAAGACCGACGGGAAAGTGCGAATCGGTTTTGGTGGCGACGGAAGCCAGTGCCTTCCCGATAAACCAGCGTCCACCCGGAACCTTCATCACGCGCCGCGCCGCAAGGCAACCGGAAAGCGGTACGCCCAGCAGAACGATCCGCCCGACTTTTTGTTGCAGGTTGTCGCGCAACATTTGCTGAACGACTAACCCGCCGAGGCTGTAGGCAACGAGATGAGGCTTCTCCGTTTCCTGTATTGCCAGCATCTCGGAAAGCAGTTGCGCCGTCCCCGCCAGGTCTCGACGCCAGGGGTTTCTCCAGAAGGTTTTCACGATATAGCCGTGCTTCCGCAAAAGCCGAGCGAGAACATACAGATCGAGTCCCCCCAACCCAATTCCAGGTACCAGAACTACGGTTTCGGTCATTTGCTTTTCAAGTTCAGGTTGAGACAATCAATGACTCTTTCGGAATAGGAATAAACTGTTTCGGGTCGTAGTAAAAACGCTCCTGCACAATTTTGCCGTCTTTCCACGTCTGAATGGCGATTTCTTCGGCGTGTAGGTGGCTTCCGTCAGGTGTCGTGAAATCGAGTACCCACTCGATCACGGCGTGATCGCCTTCAACAACAATGCTACGCGGTGCAAACTCATTGACCGTCAGCCCTGAAGTTGCCTGTGTCTGACGATCTATTGAGGCTTGCACGGAAGTACGCGGTGAATCGCTATTCTCCTGCATAGAAGCATCGGGCGCGTAAAAGGTACGGTACGCCTCTTCCGCTTTTCCCTCACTCACCAGTTTTGTCAGTTGCATCACTCGTTCTCGTGTGTCCATGTTGGTTCCTTTCGGAGCGTGGTTTCCGCTCGGCTTACTTGAGGAGGGTGTCGAAAAAGTAAAGTTGATATGTGTTCCGCAGGACTGAAGTCCGCGCTAGAGGCGTTCCGCCCCGTGTCCTTCGGACACAATGCGATCAATTTTCGCTCTGAGAAGACTTTTTCAACACCCTCTAAGGCTAAGGTTTGTGAAATACTTTCAATACGATAACCGCATAGAAAAAACTGAACAGCCTGAAGGCGCAACCGAGGTCGAGGATTAGCGGCAACCATGCCCATGCGCGGACTGCATCGGAGGGATAAATGAGCAGAGTGATTCCTCCTGCAATACCACCAACCAACGGAAGCAAAGAGTGATGCTCATGCTTTACAACTGCCAAATACGCACATAGATAATTCAATCCGATCACCCAAATGCCTATTATCGCGAGTGGAACTATAAGTAGCCACTGCATCTTTACCTCCTTGATCACATACGAATAAAAATTTGCTCGCTATCTCAGAGAGTTTCCTACTAGCCCCTCAAAAGCCTTTCGACTGTCTTATGCGCCTGTGCTTGGCGTCTTTCCCAGGTGCCGTGCAGCGCAAACGGGTTTTCATCGTCGTTGTGAACCACACGAATGCCCCCGAAATGATCGCGCATCCATTTGCAGCGCAAGTGTCCCGGCAACGGCTCCCGAACACTCGTACAAACCTGAACCGTCAACTCATCTACAAGCGATTGTGCAAAGCGAAGCAGGTATTCGTGACCCCGATGAGGCGGCATGAATTTCCCCAGCAACATTCCCCGGATCATTGAGGTACCGCCTTCGGCTTGCCGATGAGCGGCTTCCACTCAATCGCCCCCCGAACCGCCATAAACGTGATCACAAGATAGAGTACCGTCGAGAGATAGGCTTTTTGCGTGGGCAACAGGTAGAGTGCATAAACGAGATCAACTCCAATCCACATCCACCAATTTTCGTAAATTTTTCGGGCTTGCAGGTATTGTGCGACAATGCTGAACCCCGTTGTAAACGAGTCGGCGTAGGGGTAGGGATCGTTTGTGTAACGGGCAATCGGGTAGCCAATGCACAGCGAAAACAGCACGGAGGCAATCAGCCAGCCTACGCGGGCTTGCGGGGTCAGGGTCGTCACAGAAAGGTCGTCGTCTTGTTTTGGTCCACATCTTTTCCAGACCCAGTAACCGTAAGCACAGCAGGGCAGATAATAAAAGAGGTTGAGAGCCGCGTTTGCGTAATTGTGAATCTTCCAAAAAAACAAGGCGTAGAAAATGACGGCGGCGATGCCCCAATACCAGTTTTCAATCCGGTTTTTAACGGTTAGGTAGACACAGGCAAACGTCGTAATTGCCGCCGCCCATTCAAGCGGGGTCATATGCAAAAGAATTTGTTTGATTTGATCTATCATCAGTGAACGCAATCTTGCGGCACGGGATTATCCGGGTATCCGCCGTTGTCTTCTGGCATTCCGGGGTACGCCCAGATTCCACGCACAGACCAGTTGTAAATCGTATGGGAGGGGCCGCCTCCACAGGCGGGGTAATCGCCCCCGGCACTGTCCGCTTCTTTTGCGATCATGAATTTAGCGTGTCCGTCTCCAAAGGCAAGATTGCCGCCCTTCCGAAATACCGCGTGCCAGCGCAATTTGTTGTCGAAGTCCGAAGATTCAAGGGTGTTCCAGTCGCACCCGAAATCATTGCCAAAGGGAGATTGTGCCTGATTCAGCGTGTACATCACCAGTCCGGCAGGTGAGGAAATTTGGCTTATTGAAAGCGGCACATCGAGCGGTTGTCCGTCTGGAGTGCGCGTGTACAGGTCGTCTCCAAAGTCAAAAGGAAAAGAGCCATCACGCCCCAGAAACCAGTTGTACTGATAGGTATTGGTCAGGCGAATTCCGTTTGAGGTGGCACAGGAACCTGTCCACCACGTCGCTTTGTCGGGCATCCAGGGCGAATGAAACACCTCCCGGCTTTTGACACAGGGGAGCAAACGCAGTCCCCACCCCCTCCACTCGGCACCGGGCGCAGGACGTTCCGGGTTTGTGTAAGGCGTAATGGAAGGATCGTTCCAGAAACCGACAGGCACAAATTTTTCATCGT
>JACMPS010000324.1 GCA_014377395.1 Chthonomonadaceae bacterium | reverse complement strand
CAGCGCGAAAAGCGCAAGCGTGGTCACTCGCCAACGAGTCCCACAGGTAAAAATAGATTTCAAATCGAGTTTCCTTTATAGATCGGGTAAAGATCGAGTCGTACTGAATAAACCGTGTCTTTCTCTTTTAGTGGCTCGAAGAGTTATTTTTGAGCCGGAGTGCTGAGTTAAGAGTGACGAGTGTTTCTAATTTTGGGCGCGATCTTTTTATAAGCCACTTGCCCATGCTCATTATGACATTTTTCTTACTCTGACGCTTGTACGGGGCTTGACTGTTTCCGTAAGCAGAATTCTCACTGTAAAATCACAAAGAGCAATGGTAGCAGTGTTCGTTTCTGCAAAACCCGTACTGTTACGCAAAAGATACCATTGACAGCCCTTCGCAAATCTGCTAAGATGATTTTGTATTTTTGTCCCTGAGCGAGAGGGCAGTATTCTCTCGATTCTACCTTTGAGAGAAACATATTTTTATGAAATCTTTCTGTTTTACAGGGGCTCTTTCCACCGCCTTACTTCCGGCAATCTCCTCCGGCGCACACGCACAGATTGTTCTCAATTTGATCACGCAAGTTGATCTTTCTGCGACGGCATCCGCTTCTACAAGCCCCTCCTATATCGGCAACAACATTTCTGCGGTAGCATGGAATGGCTCGACGGCGTGGGTGGGCGGCTACAATCAAGGCGCAACCGGAACCCCAACGGCAATCGTCTCCGTCTCCAATGTCCTGACAACTCCTTTGCTCGGCACCTCCTTTGGCTCATTGCCTACCAACAATTCATGCGGGATCACAAGTCTCGCCGTCAACGGAAACACGCTTGCGGCGGCTTACGACAATGGAAGCGGCAACGGCGACTCGGTGCGCTCCTTCGATCCAACGACGAATGCCCTTAACTGGCGTATCGGAACCGCCGCCAGCGACGCGACGCGGAGACGGGGTTGCCTTCGATCCGGGCTTCAATGGCGGCGGAACCAACAAAGGCGTCGCCTACCTCAGTATTGGAAGCGGCAGACGGCATCTGCTGAACGCCCCTACCGGAACCTACATCAATGGACAAAATGCAGGCGCAATCATCAATACCACCCCGACTTCGACGGTGTGGCGAGACCTGACTTTCGATCCGGTGACGGGCGACCTGTATACTCGTGAGTCCAACCGATTGACGAAAGCCGTTTGCAATGGGGACAATACCTTTGTGGGAGGAGGCTCTAGCGTGATCGGCGGACTTCCGACTTCGGGGGTGGTAGACAACGAAAACCTGACTTTCGTGAACTCAACTCTTTACGGAGATTTTCTGATCCTCAACGACCGCACTTCCAATGGCGGCGGACAGGCTTTCTCGAACGTCGTCAAAGTCTTCAGCAAAACCGGGACGGCTCTCACGCTGAACTTGGGCTCTTTTGCGGCACTCGACGACGTGGGTGCGTATGATTTCTCGTTTGATGCCCCTTTTCAAACGCTTGCCGTCTCCGATTTCACAAATCGTCAATTATATGTTTTCGGACTTGGAGCGGGAACCACTGCCGTTCCGGAGCCGGGAGCGGTAGCTTTCGGCATTTGCGGAATTCTGATGAGTGGCGCACTTTTACGTCGTCGCCGAAACTAATTCTTTCTCCATGTTTCCCAGTAAGTTTTTCCTGTAAGATTGAAGACGCCCCTGCCGTTTGCAAACGGCAGGGGCGTTTTTTAGTACAGAACACTAAGAGAACTGCCGAAAAGAGAGTAACCGTTGGAACCGTCCTCCTTATATCATTGTATAATAATGTATCCTCGAAAATTATAGGGGGCAGGGTGTTGACTCTGCAACCGTAGCGTGAGTATAATCGTAGTATAGATTGTGAAAAAAGGGACAAACTCAAAGTTTAGTGCGTTTTAGAAGGTTTGGAAAGTCGAGGGCGGTCATGGCACAGGCAATTGCAGAAGGGGCGGAAGGGGCGAAAAATTCCCTTTTTGTCGGTGATAAAGAGAAATATGTGCAGGAGATGTTCTCCGGCATTGCCTCGCGTTATGACCTGATGAACGATGTTTTGAGCTTGCGCCAACACTACAACTGGCGAAAACTGGCGGTCTCCCTCGCAAATGTCAAAGCGGGAGACACCTGCCTCGATGTTTGCACGGGCACAGGCGATTTCGCGCTTGATCTCGCAAAGGCAGTGACTCAAACCGGGCGCGTCGTTGCCTCCGATTTCTGCGAACCGATGATCCGTAACGGTTTGCACAAACTCCCTACTGCCTCCGCTCCTGTCACAATGATGGTTTCCAACGCCGAAGCCCTTCCCTATTCCTCGGATCGGTTTGATGCTGTGACGGTTGGATTTGGGATCCGCAATGTCGCCCACATTGATTGCGCTCTTCGGGAAATGACCCGCGTGGCGAAACCGGGTGGGCGTGTCGTCATTCTTGAATTTAATCGTCCTCGCCAGAAGTGGTACAAGCCATTTGTGGACTTTTACCTGTTCCGAATTTTGCCGCGCATCGGCGGATTGTTCAGCCGACGCGAGGCGTACACCTATCTTCCCGAATCAATGAAACAATTCGTCTCACGCGAAAAACTGGAAAGTCTGATGCGTGAAGCGGGATTGAGAGACATCTCGATCCGCGATCTGAATTTTGGAACGGTCTGCATCCACATCGGCACAAAGCCCCTGCGGAGCGAAACGGAGGCTCGATCATGAGCGTTACCCTTTTCCCGACAGCCACTTATCCGGCAACAACTCCCCGGCGTCAACCCGTTCGTTCTGGTGCTTCCTCTTCAAGTGCCGATTTTTTGAGTCTGGTACGTTCCGATCTGGAAGCGGTCGAAGCGCGAATGGCTTCCGATCTCGGTTCAGAAGGGCGGATTGTTTACACTCTGACCCAACATGTTATGAACGCGGGAGGCAAGCGGCTTCGTCCTGCGATGGTGGCTCTTTCCGCCCGTGCAATTAATCCTGAGATTTCCCCGGAGCGGCTTGCAACGGTGGGGGCTGCCGTCGAGTTCGTTCACATGGCAACTCTTATGCATGACGACGTGGTGGACAATACGGCTACCCGACGCGGCAAGCCCACCGCAAACGCAATTTTCGGCAATGGAGTCGCAGTCTTGAGCGGCGATTACATTCTGGCACGAGCGATGCGCCTACTTTCGATGGACGGAGATTTACGGATTATTCGCACGGTTTCCGAAATCACGATTGACATGAGCGAGGGCGAAGTGATCGAAATTTCGGCGACAGGTGATGCAAACCTACTGGAAGAAACCTATTTGGAAATTCTGCGGAAGAAGACTGCCGTTTTTGTGGAGGGGTGCTGCCGTTGTGGTGCGATTCTTGCGGGAGCAACCGAGTCACAGGAAGCGGCTCTTGCAGACTACGGGTATCGCCTCGGAATGGCGTTTCAACTTGCCGACGACCTTCTTGACTACACGGGCGACCCCGCAATCACGGGCAAGCCACGCGGTTCCGACCTGAAAGACGGACGGGCGACCCTGCCCTTTATGCTGGCACTGGGAGAAGCCACCGAGGAAGAGCGAAACACGTTGCTGACCTCTTTCGGGAATGCCGATCTGGAGGACGCCGGGGTGGTGCGCGTTTGTGCGATCTTGGAGCGATACGGCGCGTTTACTCGCACCCGCGAAGTGGCAAGCACTTACGTCGAGCAGTCCACAAAAGCCCTTGCCTTGTTGCCCGACAGCCCTGCCCGCGACAGTTTTCTGCAACTGACGGATTACGTCATTCAGCGAGACCGATAGCGGTTCTTTCTGAAAGCCCCCCACCTCCATTTCGCCCACTCAGCCCTCCCCCAAAATCCGGGGGAGGGGAGTTACTGTGACTGCCTCAGGGCGTGTCGAAAAAGTCGAGTTGGTATGCTTTCCGCAGGAATAAATTCCGCGCTAGAGGCGTTCCGCCCCGTGTCCTTCGGACACACCATTTGTCAGATTTCGCCCTGAGCAAAAACGCTTTTATCACGTTCTTAGCCCTCACATCAATTCTCCAAAGTTTTCATTGCGGCTTTGCGTGAAATATTTTCCCTCTCTATTCTCTGTGCCTCCGTGTCTCTAACGGAGTGGGTGGGTATCTCTGCTGTTCCAACTCATAGTAGTGATTACTCCGACCTTTCTGTAATTTCCTTCTTTTACCCATCTCCTTTATCCGTATTTATTCGTGTTTTCTTCTCAAAAGAGGGATATTGTAGTTTTGTCAGTAGCATCAATAGGAGAAATAGAGAATAATAGGAATACCCTGAAAGCAAAGGAGAATGGATATCCCGATGATCGAATCCAACAGTGCCGCCTCTCGTGCCGCCGTTGCAAACTGCCAGGTTTGCGGCGGATCATGCGAACGGCATTTGATCACCCTCACATTACGGAAATCGCAAATAGGGTTTGCGGTGGTGCGTAATGTTCCTGCGGAGGTGTGCCAGAATTGCGGCGAATCGGTCTTCACACTCGCGACGACCGGGCAACTAATGTCTGCAATACATTCTGATCGCACTCCCGATGAGGTTGCTCTGATCCCCATTTACGATTTCGCTCCGGCTTCTTAATCGTAATTATCCGTACCAACGCGCCATTTTTAAGTCCAATTTCTCCTGCTGTGGATGACTTCGCCCCGCTCCGCTTCGTAACTAACGAAACGGAACGGGGTGTAATCATTTTTAGGGAGACCCATAGATGCCAAGTTTAGAATTTCGTTGTTCGCTCGATGCGCCCATTGCAAAAGTATGGGAGTTTCACGACTCAATCGAAACACTTTTCCTGCTAACTCCGCCCAACACAACCGCTACCCTTGACGGCAGCCCCGAACCGATGCGCGAGGGCGTGATTTACAAGCTCAAACTCAAGCGGTGGGGCATCCTTCCGCTTCCTACCTGGCACGCAAAAATCGTCGTCTATTGCCCCCCCACCCGCTTCGAGGACGAGCAAATCCCCGGCAAGGGTCCTTTCAAGGCATGGCATCACACGCACCGCTTTGAGGCAATAGACGCCACGCACACGCTTCTCATTGATGAAGTCACTTACACGCCGCCCTTCGGGATCCTGGGAGAGATCGCGGATGCGCTTTTGATTCGGAGAGACATCGAGAAGATGTTTGCCTATCGCCACGAGGTCACAAAACGCGAACTGGCGAAAAAATAAACTAACTACCCACTCCGCTAGAAAGCACGAAGACACAGGGAAATGCAGAAGAGATTTATCCACAGATTAACACCGATGATAAGGATCAAAAGACAAAATACGAAGAAAAGAAATTGAAAGAGGAGAGAAGACAATTTTCGCCGCAACACTTAATGCTCAACGCTTGACACTTTCCTCTGTCTTTCCCTGTGCCTCTGTGTTCTCTAACGCAGTGGGTGGTTGCTAGCGTAAGGCAATTTTCAGGAGGTAGGGGACAGATGACGAATATAGACTTGCAATCTCACATGGTGAAAACGATCTCCGAGACTTTTCCTGAAGGCACGGCATGGATTGTTCGTCTGCCGGAAACGCTGAAAGAGATTTGTGATCGCTGGCACCTCATTCCTCTTCCGGCTTACCCCGATCTTTCCTATCATTACGTTGCGCCCGTCTCGTGTGAGGACGGTTCTTCCGCCGTTCTCAAAATTGGGGTTCCTCACGACGAATTGAAACTTCAGATCGAAGCCCTGAGCCTTTATGAGGGACAAGGCATGGCACGATTGCTGAAATCGGACGCTGAGGCAGGAGCGATGTTGCTGGAGAGGTTGGAGCCGGGTGTCACGCTGTGGAGCCTTTGCAACGAGGAAAACGACGCGGCTCTCACCGAGACTGCCGCCCTTGTCATGCGCCGAAACCGTTTTTCTGCGCCGCCTACTTCGTCTCTTCCGACGGTAAAGAAGTGGATGCAGGAACTAACCCGTTTGCGCGTTTTCTATGGGGGCGGCACGGGTCCCTTTCCGCTCTCACTTGTCGAAAAAGCCGAATACCATGTCCGCGAACTCCTGAAGTCCGCGCCCCCTTCCGTGTTGCTTCATGGTGATCTGCATCACGGGAACCTTCTTTCCGCCACCCGAAACGGCGTTGAAAGTTGGCTTGCGATAGACCCACACGGCGTCATTGGCGATCCCGCCTTTGAGCCGGCGACGTTTCTGCACAACCCGCTCCCCCTCCTCCTGTCCTATTCCGATCCACGCCGCGCCCTTCAGACTCGCCTCGACATTTTCTCAGACATACTGGAGATCGAGCACGAACGCATTCAGGGGTGGGGCATCGCTCATGCCGTGCTCGCGACCTGGTGGGGCGTAGAAGACGGTGGAGAGGTCAATCTCGATTGCTTGCGTTGCGGGGAATGGCTCTCCTGATAAAAAGCATTTTTGCAAAGTTGATTTTTCTTCCATTTCTGCCGTATAATGAAAATAGGAAGGAGAGAAAACAATGCAAAGAATTGTTCTTATTGGAGCGACGGAAGAGTTAGCACACCAGATGAAATCCGGCAATGTCACCACGATTTCTAAAAAGTGGAGTGCCGTCAGGCGTCGCCCTACCGCTCTTGCCGAAGCCGATGTGGTGATTGCCGACCTCACGACGCCGGGGGCGTATACGGCAAGGGGCATTGCCAATTTGCGTCGGAGTTATCCCTCTACTCCCTTTGTGTTACGCACCGATGCCGATCTTTCGCATTCCGAAGCCCTTCAACAGTTACTAGATTCATCCGAAATTGATTTCGTGCGCTCCAGTGCAAAGGTAGACGAGGTGCAACAACGAGTTCGCCGTCTGCTCTCACGACACCCACAGAAGGTGGAAAGTCAGAAAATTTGGCGGGGTTCTCTTGTTCCTGAACTGCACGAGCAACAATCGGGACGACTGAACGCAAAATTGATCGCGGACTTTTTCGGAGTATCGCTGTCCTATGTGGCTCAGGCACTCGGCAAATCGCTCTCAGCGGTTCACAAAACACCCTCTTCTCCTCGTTTGCAGACGGGCTTGTTTGTCTTCGAGCGGATTGCCGTTGCCCTGCTCAGACTGGCAGGGTCGAAAGAGAACGCCCGACAGTGGCTTAACCTGCCTGACCCGCAATTTTCGGATAAAGCACCGTTAGCCGTTTTGCGTGAAGGGAACGGCTCCCTTGTAGCGGAAAGACTCGACGATATTCTGTTAGGACACCCCTCTTAATGTTGGAGGGAAAACTACTCAGGTCGGCTCTACAGACGATTCCGGTAACGACATTCCGTGGGGTGCTTTACCGGGCGGTCACGCTGGAAGCACTCTACGGATTTCATCACTCGCCGCCCTATCCCTCTCTCCGTCCTCTCTACAATCTCGGTGCGCCCACTACGGGTGCTCGCTACACGCCTCGAAATGGTATGCCGTCTCTTTATCTTGCAGAAGACACCGATACGGCTCTCGCGGAGGTCAATCAGATTTTTGCGGCCCTGCGACGTTTGCAATTACCGACTTCCGTTTCGATCCCTCCATGTGTTTTGTTCAGCGTAAACGTCTCGCTGAGGCAGATTCTTGACCTGTCCGATCCACAAATTAGAGCCACTTTACAAACTGACGTAAGCGAACTTGTCGCCCCCTGGCGTGAGGCGCAGTCCTCCCCAACCCTTCCGGCGACACAACGGCTGGGCAGGGAAGCATTCGATAGCGGTAGAATTCAAGCCCTGCGTTATCCTTCGGCTCAAGAGCCGGATTGTTACTGCTACGTGATTTTTACGGATTGCCTCGGTGAGACCGACTTCGTTGAAGTTTATGACCCTGACGGCAATCTCAAGGAGTGCCTCCCTCCTGCTTCCACTTCTCCGCAATCGCCATGATCGTCTCGAAGTGGGGGGCTTCCGGGGTACGATCCACCACCGACACCTCGATTCGATGAAAGCCCGCCGCTCGGAAAAACTCGATCAGTTCCACCTGAGAAAATCCAAGCCACACATCGGCGTAAAGGTCTCGTGCCGCTTCGACATCGTGCTTTAGCAGATCAAGCAAAACAATCCGCCCGCCCGGTTTCAGAACGCGATATGCCTCTTTCAGTGCTGTTTGCGGGTGCAGAGCATGATGCAAAACCTGGTGCATCAGCACCATTTCCACCTCCTCCGTCTCTATAGGCAGTTCCTCCATGTCGCCGAGCCGATACTCCAGATTCGTGATTCCGTTGCGCTCCGCCAAGCCCGCCCCGTACTCCACCATTTTTTCCGAACTGTCTACCGCGATCACCCGCTTTGCCCGTTGCGCCAGCATCAGCGAGAGCGTTCCCTCCCCTGCACCAAGATCGGCAATAACTAGCGGAGGAAGCAAGCGCATCAGCATTTCTGAGAGGGCTTTCCAGGAGCGTCCCGGCACATAGTTGCGCCCGAAACGTCCCGCTAGTTCATCAAAATAGTTGCGTAGCCCGTCTTTGCGGCGGTTCAGGACAAGCCGAAGTCCTTCCTCATCCGCCCCACTTTCGGGGATTTCGTCTTTGCTTTTGTTCAACACCTCGTCGAGAATCGTCTGCGTTCCCGGCGGCACACAAAGGTGATAAAGGCTTTTCTGACCGGAGCGACGTACCTCCACAAACCCTTCCTGCTTGAGTTGCGACAACTGCATCGAGATTCGGCTTTGTCCCATACCGAGTATTTCTTGCAGGTCGGCGACACTCAGTTCCTCCTGTGCCAGAAGCCGTAGCATCCGCACTCGTCCCTCATCTCCTAATAATCTTAGTGCTTTTAACATTCCCATGCCGATATTATAGCCGTATCTTCCCCGATTCCAAAAATTTTTATTGATTGGAACTATCAAGATATCATGATTCGTTGTTAATCATGTATAATAGTCTTGGAGGTATTGAGAAAAATGAGTGTTACATTAACCAGAACCGAAGAAACGACCATTCCTTACAAAGTCGCCGACATTTCCCTTGCGGATTTCGGGCGCAAAGAAATCAACATCGCCGAGCATGAAATGCCCGGTCTGATGGCAATCCGACAGCGATACTCCGCCGAAAAGCCCCTTCAAGGCGTTCGTATCACGGGTTCCCTGCACATGACAATTCAGACCGCCGTTTTGATTGAAACGCTGGTCGAACTCGGTGCGGACGTGCGCTGGGCGAGTTGCAACATCTTTTCCACGCAGGATCACGCGGCGGCGGCAATTGCGGTGAGCGGCGTGCCTGTTTTCGCATGGAAAGGTGAGACCCTCGAAGAATACTGGTGGTGTACAAACCTTGCGCTTTCGTTCCCCGGCGGCAAGGGACCTCAGTTGATTGTAGATGACGGCGGCGACGCCACCCTGCTGATCCACAAGGGTTTTGATCTTGAGAACGGCAAAGACGAGTGGGTGAATAGCCCCGCCGACAGCCTCGAAGAGAGTGTAATCAAGGACTTGCTCAAGCAAATTCATGCGGAGACTCCTCGACGCTGGCACGACGTAGTTGCGGATTGGAGCGGCGTTTCCGAAGAGACGACGACAGGCGTTCATCGCCTCTACAAAATGCAACAGGACGGCGTTTTGCTGGTTCCTGCAATCAATGTCAACGACTCGGTTACAAAGTCCAAGTTCGACAACCTGTATGGTTGCCGTGAGTCGCTTGTGGACGGCATCAAGCGTGCCACCGACGTGATGGTTTCCGGCAAAGTAGCGGTTGTTTGCGGTTACGGCGACGTGGGCAAAGGCTCCGCGCAGTCCCTTCGCAACAACGGTGCGCGAGTGATCGTCACCGAAATTGACCCGATCAATGCCCTGCAAGCCGCGATGGAAGGCTATCAGATCGCCACCATCGAAGACACTCTTGGAACCGCTGACATCTATGTGACGGCAACGGGCAACGTGGACATTCTGACCTTCGAGCATCTTTCCCGCATGAAGGATCAGGCGATTGTCTGCAACATCGGTCACTTCGACAACGAGATTCAGGTAGACCTGCTCAACAACGCACCCGGTGTCACCATTACCAACATCAAGCCTCAAGTGGATATGTACTCCTTGCCTAACGGCAATAGCATTTATATGCTGGCGGAGGGTCGCCTTGTCAACCTCGGTTGTGCAACGGGACATCCTTCCTTTGTGATGTCGGCGTCGTTCGCAAATCAGACGCTGGCTCAGATTGACCTGTGGAAAAACCGCTCAATCTATGAGGTTGGTGTTTACACCCTGCCCAAGAAACTCGACGAGGAAGTCGCACGGCTTCACCTGGAGAAGATCGGCGCGAAACTCACCGTTCTCACTGACAAGCAAGCCGACTACATCGGCGTCTCCAAAGACGGTCCCTACAAAGCCGACACCTACCGCTACTAAATCGAAACGGCATCTCAAATCAAAAACCCCCTTTTGCTCTAAAGCAACAAGGGGGTTTTCGTAGGTTTTTGCGCGACAGCGGCTTTAATTTTTGGAGGCATCAGGGTTTCAGAGAGATCCCACTGCTTTCACCTCTTCGAAGTCACTGACGAAAAGGAGAATGTCCAAATTTTGTTCCTCTTGCAAATAACCCTCTATTTCAGCCAATGCCTCGTAGAGACGTGACATTCTGTAAGGGGCGGGGTGAGGAAGCACAGGCACGCGCCACCAAGTTTGTCCGCCCACTTCGTTTGCGTAAATTCCTTGCTCTTCCACCTCAAGGGTCAAACCTTCAAACGTAGGGAGCGCGTTGATAGCATCGCGCACTTTTTGCGCGACTTCAATTCGAGTTGATTGAATCATTTTCATTTATTCCAAGTAGTCGCAAGATCGTTGTAAGTTGCCGTAAGCAATCAAGGGCAGTGCTTTTACCGACTGCTATTCCGGGGCGATAATCGGCGTCTTCGCGTGCAGAGCGTAAAAATCGCAAGATTTTCCCGATGTTTTGTCTTGTGGTTTTTGCAAGATTTCCATTTTGGCACATGAGCAAAGGCAGTTGTTCGTGAGTAGGATTATTCCACCCTGAAGGAAAGTTTACGGCATCCCCATGTTCAACGCAAATGGCTGTTGCCACTGCGAACGCAGCGTAGTAGGAGCGATTAACAGAGTCACGGTAGTACCCTGCGTTAAATAAAATTTTGGATGCCTTCAGCCGTTGACGGCACAAAGTTTTCCACTGATTTGACGTGTAAAGCCTCACGATATTTTTCCTTTTGCATGGAGATACTGCACCTCACATGACGAACCGCCAGTCAGGGATTGCCGCTGATGACTTGAATTTGAAACGAATGCTTTAGAACGAATGCCCTGCTTTTCTTACCTCCTCACGAAGACGTTTTAACTCACTCTGAAGCACTACAGTTTGGGCGATGCCATAAAGTGCATTGTAAACGTTTCGATCTCGTCCAACTCTTTGAGCATCACTATTGGCATCGCGTGAAGCATCCATAACAGAGCGAACAAGTTTACTTCCATGTTCTTCAAAAAACCTGAACGGATCTTCACTCCAACCATAATTGCCGCCTGCTTTTTCTTCGAGAAGAATTCGGAAAGCAGATATAACAGGAATGGCGAATCCTTTCTCCACGGGGAGCCCTTGCTTTTTTCGAAGATCACCAAAAAGATCCTCCTTGTTCAGGAAGTAGAACGTAAGGAATCTGTCTCGACCTTTCTTACGCTTCTCATTTTCAGCACGACTACCCATTCTGCCTCGTTGCCCTATTTCGTCAGGAGCATTATATTTTTCATCCCAATAGTAGCAGATATGGTCATAGAGCCGGAGAATATCCCGACAGATAGGAGCAAACTTCTTAAAGCCATAGGGGTCGCCTTCAGCAACAAAATAGTCCAAACATTTGCTTATGTTTTTATATGCTTCCACAGGCGATTTATCACCCGAATACAGTTTGGGATTAATGGCACAAAGAATTTGAATCACTTCCATGATCGGGACGGGCTGGTCTTCATTTTCTTTAATCCGGATGAATTTACTATCGTCTCCGAGTGAGGCAAGCAACCAGTCAAATTTGTTTTGGTAGGCTTCCAGTCCCCATTCTTTCAGAGGGATGCTGTAGTTCCGAGCACGAGCAATCTCTGCCAAGCTTTCCTCAATTCCGACCATAATTTCTAACCGAACATATTGCTCTGACAAT
>JACMPS010000029.1 GCA_014377395.1 Chthonomonadaceae bacterium | reverse complement strand
GCCGAGAACGCCCCGCTTCTCTCTCAAAAACAGATTGATCTGTGCGAATTGTGAACCTTGATGCGGCAACGAACCAAAGCCGCCGACAATCTCACCAATGTCGGCAACTCGTGCCTGAACGTCAGGAATCCCATTTAATGTGGCTTCGATTTCACGGGTTACGGCGTCGGTTTTCTGGAGTGAGGAACCCGGCGCAGTCTCCAGATTGATCGCAATCAACCCCTGATCGGAACCGGGAATGAAATCCGTACCAAGCCGCGGAGCCGTGTACCCGATCACGCAAACCACGAGAATGAGAGAGGAGAGAAGAACGCCCGTCCGATGCCCCAACGCCCACCCGATCAGGCGCGAATAGCCCGTTTCCAGTCGGCGGTAAAACCGCTCGAACAGAAAATACACGCCCTTTGTGGCGACGAGGGTTTCGCCCTGCTTGTAGAGGCGAGACGCCAACATGGGAGTCAGGGAAAACGAAACCACGAGGGAAAGCAACGTCGCGGTAGCAATCGTTAGCCCGAACTCCTTGAAAAATCCGCCGACAATCCCTCCCATAAACGCAATCGGTACAAATACGACAACATCAACCAGAGTCGTGGTCAGGTCGGCAAATCCGATTTCGGCGCGTCCGTTGATTGCCGCTTCCTTCGGGGTTTCTCCCTTTTGCAAGTGGCGCGTGATACTCTCCAATACCACAATCGAGTCGTCTACCAGAATTCCAACGGAGAGCGAAAGTGCCAGCAACGTCATCTGATTGAGCGTGAATCCGGCAATATAAATCACGAGAAAAGTAGCGATAATACAGATCGGAATGGAGAGCGAGACGATCAGCGTTCCGCGCAGATTGTGCAAAAATAGCAAGATCACTCCCATTGCCAGCACCGCACCGAGGATAAGGGTTGTGTTCACGTCCTCCAACGCGGCACGAACGGTGCGCCCGTCGTCGTGAAGCGTCTCCATTTTTAAGTCGGAGGGCAATTCCGGGCGCAACGATTCCAGTGCGGCACGAACTTCCGCTACCACCTGAACCGTGTTGCTGTCGGAAGCCCGCGAGACGATCAGCGACACGCCCTCTTGCCCATTAACGCGAGTGATTGAAGTCTGCGCCTCTACGCCGTCCTTCACCTCAGCAATCTCATCAATCGTGAGCGGCGGCACAGGAGGAGAGCCAGCCGAAACAGGATTTTGTAGAGCAGTCTGCGCGAGTGCTTGCTCACGTTGAGCGGAAAGTACAGGCGTGTTGCGGATACTTTCGAGGCTTGTGAAGGCTCCTGTCACCCGCACATCGGTTTCGCGTCCTCCGCTTGAAATGGCACCGCCGGGAACATCACGCCCCCCCGCTTTCAATGAGTTCACCACGTCATCGAGCGTGATTTTGTTCTGCGCGAGTCGTGCCGTGTCCACCAGAACTTGCACTTCACGCTTTTCTCCACCGAGAATTTGTGCCGCCGCTATTCCCGGAATCCGCTCGATTCGGGTACGTATTTTTGCATCGGCGAGCGTTCGCAAGTCGCGCACGGAGAGAGTTGGGCAGGTAAAACCGATTTCCAGAATCGGGCGGGCGTTCATGTCCAATTTCTGCACAAGGGGAGTTTTTGTATCGGTAGGAAGGTTGGCTTTGACTCGTTCGATCTGCCCGCGCACCTCTCCGATTGCCACGTCCAGATTCGTTCCCACCCTAAATTCCACGGAAAGAGCCGCAAAGTTACTCTGCGAGGTGGAGGTAATGTCACGCACCCCGCTCACCGTTCCAATCGCTTCCTCTAACGGCTTGGTGAGTTGTGCTTCGACTTCGGGCGGATTGGCTCCGGGGTAAATTGCTGTGACGACAAGGGTAGGCACATCGGCGCGGGGATTGAGTTCAGAGGGCAGACGCAAGTAGGCGCGTCCCCCCAGCAGGGCAATAGCCGCCAGGGTCATCCAGATCAGCAGAGGACGATTGATTGCGAGTCGGGTAAACCACATAGAGAAAAGAGTTTACCCTATTGTGTTCCGGTCTGGATAAAGACGCTACTTCCCTGCGACAAAGAGGAGGGCGCGGAACTTGCAGAACGGATTGAAAAGCGAACCCGGTAAGTGCGTCCGTCCGGTTCTGCAGTTGGAGCGAGTTCGGAGAGAATCGCCGAGAACGATTTTCCGGGCAGGGAATCGGAGGTGAGGGTTGCCGACTGTCCGACCTTCAGGCGGGTGAGTTGCCGGGAAGTCACCAGGGCTTCGACGCGCATACCATTTAATGAGCGGAGCGTGAGAAGCGGGACGCCCGGTTGTGCGGTTTCCCCGGTTCTTGCCGTGATTCCTGAAACCGTTCCGGCAAAAGGCGAAGTCAAGGTAGAGGCATTTCTCGCGGAAGAGGCACCCGATTTTCCGGCTTCCGCCTGCGAAACGGAGGCACGAGCGGCAACGATGTCACCTTCAGCGATTCGAAGCAATTGCACCCTAGCGACAATCGCATTTTTCACTCCGCTTTGCGCCTGTGTGATGCCTTCCTGCGCCGCCTCGACATCTTTTTGTGCCAGTGCAAAGCGGTAAGTGACGGATTTCTCCCCTTTCGGACTTGCTTCCAGACGAGTTAATTGCGTCTTTGCCGTGTCCAGATCGGATTGCGCTATTTTTACTCCGGTTCGCGCCCCCTCCAGATCATTCCGCGAAACCCCACCCACTTTGTCAAGAGCCTCCAAACTTGCCTGCGTTTTCCTTGCGGATTCCAGTCCGAGTTGCGCTTTGCGAACCCCTTCTTCCGCAAGTTTGTGCTCGACAGTTGCATCGGACTTGAGTGCGTCCCGCCCCAAGATCGCCTGAGCGAGTTTCACCTTTGCCGTTTTCGATCCCGCCTTCGCCGTTTCGATGTCCGTGTCGGCTTTCAGGCGTTGCGCGTCCATGCCCACAATGGCTTTCGTGAGTTGCGCCTTTGCCGCAAGCACTCCCGCCGCCGCCGTCTTCTCTTGAGACACGAAATCAGCATCGTCCAACACGATCAGCACCTGACCCACCATCACTTTTTGTCCTTCCTCTACGCGCACCGAAACGATTTTTGCGGGCATCCGCACCGTGATTGTCGCATGGGAATCGGACTGAACGACTCCGTTCAGGCGGAGAGACGAGGACGTTATTGGCGCAGAGGAAATGGGAGAAACATCGGGTGCTGTTTTGATCGCCTCTTTTTTGTCAACAGGCGTTGGAGAAGGAGTGATAGGTTCGGAAGTGGACTTGGAATCGGACTTTTTTAAGGAGCGCACGAGCAGTCCCGTTGTAGCGATTGCGACAACAATGCCAACACTCGCGATGAAAAGACGGGAGTTTCTCATTTTGATCTTTTCCCGGCTTTTCTGTTTTCAGGGGTTACATTCTCCGGCACATCAAGACCCTGCACATGGCGATAAAGTGCCTCAGACCTCAAAACATCATCATAGGTGGTGCGGTTGAAGAGCGTCAAAGCGGTTTCCAATTCCCGGCGGGCATTTTGTACTTCGATCAAGGTTCCTCGCCCGACCTCGTAGGCTTTCTCGGCAACGCGCAGAGTTGCCTCCGCACTTTTCACTTTTGCCGAGGCACTTACGCTTTTCGCTTTTGCTTCCGTTCGTTGAAGTGAGGCTTGCATCACCTCGATTTTGATTCCATTAATCGCCTCTTCCCGCAAAGCAAAGAGACGTTCGCCCTGGATTCGTGCTTCCTCCGCTTCGGATTTCGCCTTGCCACCGTCGAAAATCGGAATGCGAATCTCCAGTGTCAACGCATAATAAGTTTCTGGCAAAAGCGCGGTTGGGGTTTGCTCTGCGGCTTGACCACGTACAATCATTGAGGGTTGCGTTTGTGTTTTCGCAAGAAAAGCACCCTCTTTTGTGCCGATCAAGTTAGCGTCAATCAAGCGAATTTCAGGACGACGCTTCAGGGCGGTTTCCGTCGCACTTTTAGGGTCGTCGCTCGAAAGAGGACTTTGCAAAGTGGAGGATAGATTCACTTCGGTTTCAAGAGGACGCCCCAGAAGACGATTAAAATTCATCTTTGCGAGAATTAGCCCGTTTGTCGCCGTCACCTGAGCGGCTTCCGCCTCAGAGACCTGCGCTTTCACCGTTTCGAGGTCCACGGGTTTTGCTACCCCCGCCGTGATCTGTCCTTCCACGAAAACCCGGTAGCGAAGCGCAAACGCAAGCCCGTCTTGCGCCTGAACCACGCCCGCTTCGGCTTTCAACACGTCGAAGTAGGCTTTTGTTACGGCGAGAGCCAGTTCCCCTTGCGCTTTTCGAGTTTCTTCGTCAGCAACAACGAGTTGAGAAGCGTAGCGTCTTCGTGCCGCCCCGATGCCCGGACGATACACGATTTGCTCGATATTTAGTTCCAATCGCAAAAATCTATCGGGCAAGAACATTGCCTGTGACCCGTCCGGGCGAGGAAACCTGACCGGATTTCCCTGCAAAGTTCCACTCAGTCTTGCATCGGCAATCGGGCGAGCCACAGGCTTTTCCCGATCTATTCCCACCCGTTTTGCGTCACGCTCTTTCAGGATCGCTTTTGCCTGTGGACTGTTTTGCAATGCCTCCACTACCGCCGAATCAACCGTAAGCACCCCCTGTGCAAAACAACCTAAGGGCAACAAACACAGCCATAGCATTACACAAACGTGAAGAGAACGATTGAATTGGATTTCTCTCCGCATTGTTTTGCATTTTAATCTGTGTTTATCGGTGTTAATCTGTGGATAAACCCCTCTTCTCACTTGCCCACATCGCCCACCGGAACGATTTTGATCTCACCCAAGCCAGTCAGTTTCTCCTTCACTTTGGAGGCGGGAGCCACAAGAGTCAGCGTCAGATTAGCGGGATCGAAGTAGGTTTTCGCAATTTTGTTGACATCGCTCAGGGTGACAGCGCGAATTTTGGTCAGATAGGTCGCGAAGTAATCCTGCGGCAAACCGTAGAGTTCGATCTGCGAAAGTTGCCCTGCAATCGCCCCCGGCGTTTGTAGTCCCTGCGCAAACATTCCCGCCATAAATCCCTTTACTTTGTCGAGTTCACCCTGCGTGAACCCTTTCGTGGCGGTTTTGGTGAGAACTTCGCGCACGGCGTCAATCAATTCGCGAGTGGTTTCTATTTTCGTGAAGGTTGAAACGCCGAACGTTCCCGCTGATTGCAGTCCTGCAAAATTACTTCCGATTCCGTAGGTGAGTGAGCGATTGACACGAATTTCGTCAGTCAAACGTGAAGTGAAGCCCCCACCGAGGATTGTGTTTGCAACGTCTGCCGCAGGACGGTTCGGGTCGTTTTCGGGAATGGCAAGGCGTCCCCATCGCACCTGAGTTTGCGTGGCATCCGGCTTGTCCACCAGCGTGATTCCTGGCTTTTGCGGAGTTGGAGCATTTTTGTTGACGTACCCCCCCGGCACCTTAACAGACCAGCTTCCAAACTTACTCGACAATTTCGCCTGCATTTCAGAAGTCTTAAAATCTCCAACGGCAATAATCGTGCAATTATTTTGATTGATTCGCGAATGTGCAAACGACACAATATCGTCAGGGGCAATTTTCTTCACGCTTGTCACGGTCGGGGACAAACCATAATAGGAGTCGCCGTAGACATTTCCATTCGCGACAATGGCGGCGATGCCCGCCGGGTTCTCCCCCAGCGATTGCAAATTAGCAATATCGAGGTCGCGGGTTCGATTGAGTTCCGCTTCGGGAAAGACGGAGTTCTGAATGCAATCCGCCATAAGATCGAGTCCGGCATCGGCGTCTTTCGCAAGAACATCCAGCGAAACCACCATTGAATCTTTCCCTGCGCCAGCCGAAAGATCACCTCCAAGAAACTCGATTTCCTCGGCAATCTGGTTTGCGTTCCGGGTTTTCGTGCCTTTGCGGAGCAAGTCGGCGACAATCCCCGCCAGTCCTTTTTTGTCGCCCGGATCATTCGCGGAGCCGCCTCCGAATTGTGCAATTACGTTCAGCAAGGGCGCACGATGATACTCCATTAACACAAGTCGAATGCCATTGTTCATCGTCACCCGTGTAACGGAAGGTAACTTGATGTCCTGCGCTTTTACTTGATTGTTCAGAAAGCAAAAGACTAGTCCCATGAACAAAACCGGAGTGAGTCGTAATTTTATTTTTTGTCTTCCGTCTTTTAATGTGTATCTATCGGTGTTAATCTGTGGATAAATCATGGCTTTACGTCTCCGGCGCGTACTTCGGGGATCAGGGTAATCACGGTGCGGTTCCGGTCTGAGAAATAGGTTTTCGCAGCACGCTTCAGGTCGTCAATCGTCACTTTTTCGTACTTCGGCAGAAAATCTCCGATATTTTTCCAACCGCCGCGCAGGGCTTCGTACTCGGCAAGAAGTCCGGCACGTCCGTTATTCGTCGTAAAGCGTTTCTGGAACCCGATGAGTTGTCCGTTTTTCGCTTTTTGCAGTTCGCGCTCAGTCACGCCGTTTTTTGCGATGTTGTCCAGTTCGGCATAAACAGCGGCTTCGATTTCCGCTGTCGTGTGCCCCTCGCGCACCTGAGCGGAAAACACAAACAAGCCCGGATCAATGCGCGAATCGTTGCTTGCTCCCACATAGGTCGCGATTTGCTTTTCATAAACGAGGGTTTTATAAAGCCGACTGCTTTCTCCCCCCGTCAAAATCACGCTCAACAAATCCAGCACGGGGTCATCCGCCTGAAGGTAGGAAATCGTGTGATAGCCAAATGTGACCGCCGGAAGTTCAGCAGTGCGATGATACACGATTCGCTTTTCCCCGGTCTGCTCCGGTTCCGAATTGACGACGGGACGGGGAGGAGTTTGCGAAGGAATTTCCTCGAAGTAAGTTTTTATTTTTGCAAAAAGCGTTTTCGCATTGAAGTCCCCGACAACCGCAACGACGGCATTATTCGGAGCATAATAAGTCTTAAAATAGGTTTGTGCATCGGAGAGTGTGATCGCGTCAAGGTCTTTCATAAACCCAATTGTGTCCCACCGATAAGGGTGCGCCACAAACGCATTGTTTTCCAAAAGTTCATTCATCGAACCCGGTATTGAGTTGTCCGTGTTGACGCGCCGCTCTTCCTTTACAATGCCGCGTTCCTGTTCGATGTTCGCCTTATCGAGTTTCAGGGCTTTCATGCGGTCGGCTTCGAGCAAAAGAACCGAGTCGAGCGTTTGCGTGGAAAAGTCCTCAAAATACTCGGTTGTGTCGGAGTTGGTGAAAGCGTTGGAGGAACCGCCCCCCGCCTCAATGATCTGATCAAAGACTTTGGGCTTGTACTTCGCACTTCCGTTGAACATCATATGCTCGAATAGATGCGATAGCCCGGTAATGCCTGGTCGCTCATTACGCGATCCCACCTTGAAGACGGTGTAGTAGGAGACGGTTGGCACGGCGTGATCTTCGAGTGCCAGCACCGTCAACCCATTTTTGAGTTTAAGGCTTTGCACGTTCAGGTTGGCGGTTTGTGCGAGAGAGACCTGCGTGGTCGCAAGCAACAAACCGAAAGAGAACAAACGACTAATTTTGGGGGTTGTTTTCATTGATTTCCGGGAAAAATCCTTCCACGAGATGTGATAGGTCGGGGCGAGCGAGCAGGGAGACTGTTTCACCCGATGCGTAAACTTTGATGTCCTGATACCCTGTCGCAGTAGGTTCACGATGCACGATGATTTGCCGTGCGTTCACGTCGGCAATCCAGTATTCCACAAACCCTGCCCGTGCATAAAGTGCCGCCTTTCGCGTTTTGTCACTGTTCAAGGTCGAATCCGAAACCTCTACCAAGAGCAAAACATTGGTAGGATTAGGTGCGTCTTCCATGAGAACTAAATCTTCGGAGGTAACAACAATATCGGGTTCGGGTTCACTCGTGCTGAAATCCGGTTCAGGAACATCGACAGAATTCTGAAGCTCAACGAATCTACCACCAAAGATACTTTGAAGCCAGATCGAAATTAGAATAATCACCCGTGCGTGTGGTCTGTTGCTTCCCATCTTTGAGATGATGTCTCCTTCGATCAGTTCATAACGCTCACTCAGCAAACCGCCTTCTTCAAGAAAGCGACACATCTCTCGTGTTAACTTCATACGTTTCGGCTCATCCGACGGGTGGGGAACAGATTGAATCATTTCCGGCATTGTTTTCACCTCCGTTATGCTTTTTCTTCAGGCTCGAATCTGTGCTTGAAATATCTTTTCAGGAAAAACGCCAGATAGATCGCAGACATTCGTGTTTTTCTGCCAAATGACAACAGTGCAGGGATCAATCGTGGATGACGCAGGACATGAAGCACAATTTTTCGCAGGTCAGGGTTTCCATCCACCTTTGCAAATTGATTGAAATCCAGTGGTAAGTCTACCAGACTTGTATCGGTAATCACACGCAGAGCCACCCAAGGAACCCCGGCTTTCTCCAACACTTCCACCGCCCCGGCACTTTCCATATCTACGAACAAGCCGCCCGTTTGCGCCTCGACGATTTCCTTGTCAACCTGCGTTACCAGAACGCAGTCGCTACTGACCAGTTTACCTAAATTCTCCGGCGACATCGGACTTAGAAAAAAGGTTTGCACAGCATCGGCATTAGCTTTTACTTCATTGACAATTTTTCCCTCGCGGTAGGTAATGACCGAACTGGCAATCGCAATCGCATTGT
>JACMPS010000323.1 GCA_014377395.1 Chthonomonadaceae bacterium | reverse complement strand
GACCGCAATTTACACATCGGAATCTTCATTTGCTATGAGTCTATGTATCCTCGCTACTCTCGCTTGATGACCCTGAACGAGTCTAATCTTCTGCTGACTCAGAGCAACGATGCCTGGTTCCAGAGTCGTGCCGCACAGGAACAGCATTTGTCAGCAGTTGTGTTGCGTGGCGTTGAAAATCGGCGTGACATTGTGCGTTCCACGACAAACGGAATCACCTGCCTCATTGACGCGCAGGGACGAATCTCAAAGCGTCTTCCCGCCGATGTTACCGATCTGCTCTCCGGCGAAGTCACCCTGCGCGAAGGGAAAACCGTCTGGACACGCTTCGGAGATTGGTTTGTCTACGCTTGCCTTGCGTTTCTGGTGGGAACACTTCTGACGCCGCAAATTGACTGCCTCAGAAAGAGGAGGCTCCTATCAAACTAATCCCTCTCTCAATTCCGACACAAGCGGAAATCATGCTTTCCGCGCTCTATTACGCACCCCAAAAAGCGGTCAGAGAGACGGTAATTATTCTTGCACATGGCTTCACTTCCGGGAAATACAGCCTCGATCACACTGCCAATTACCTGAGCGGACGCGGCTATCCCTGCATCACTTTTGACTTTGCGGGTCACAAACTCGGTGCAACGGGGGGCGAACTGCGCGAAATGGCGGAAACCGTTCTGCAGGTTCGGGCGGTTCTCGATTGGACACAGCAAAACCTCGCTCAACAGGTAGTTCTGGTAGGTCATTCTATGGGAGGGGCGGCTTCCCTCGCGCTCACCTCCGAAATGGAGCGAGAAGGACGAAAACTAGTGGGCATTGTTGCGCTCTGTATCGGAGAGAATCCCTCACAGGGCTTTGCAGGATTGATCGGGAAAGCCATGTTGGACGCCCGCGCCGATTATGTCGCAGGATCGCCCGCCCGCGTACTCCTCACGCAGCTCGACTCGCTTGTCGCTTCTATCCCTCCTTTTCATGCCACGCCTGCCCTTTTCATTGCGGGAAAGCAGGACGTTTTGGTTTCGGTAGAGCGTGTCGCCGCCCTTGCTCACCGAGTTTCACCCCATGCCGAAGTTTTGGCACTCGACACCACTCACCTTGAAGCCCCTGACAAATCCCGAAGCACTCTCCTTCAATGGTTGACGCAACACGTCTGACCACAGAAGTAACTCAGTGATAAATAGAGCCGTTGCCCGCTTCAAGCCCCTCTGCGGGTATAATCAAGCCATAGATAAAATGACACCTACCTTACTGAAAAAGTGTGGAGGTAGAGATTAGCACAGGAACAAAGATGACAAAAAAATACAGTGAGGGCGACCGCATACAGATCGTAACCCGAAAAGCACTTGCAGACGACGTGAAATCAGGCTTGTATTATGAGCATTTTGGGGGATTACAGGGAACGGTACAAAAACTCTACGAGAGCGGGGAAGTGGCTATCGAAGTGGAAAACGAAGCCCTTGATGAAGTGGTTTCCGCACGGCACACCGAAATTCAGAACGCAATGAAGGACAAATGGCTTAACTCTCTTTCCGAAGAAGCCAAAGGACGCCTAACCGAGCAGGAACGCGATTTCCAACTTCGCTACACGGTTCTGGTTCACGAAAAAGACCTGACCGACGCAACCGGAAAAGCCCCTGCCCCCCGCCTTACTTCCGACGAACTCGCCTCACGCGAAGAAGCGGAACTCGCAAAACGAAAAGGCTAAAGGAGATTCCATTTTCCGGTACGACGATAAACCGCCAGGAAATTTCGGACTTTTCGACGAAACTTTAGATTGGTGTCGTTGTAACGCGATTCAATGGCGGCGATCACTTCTGTTTCGCGCTCATTCGGGGAGCCGTCGCCCAGCGTATGCAGAATGATGTTGCGAACTTTTGGATCAGGATCGGCGATCATCTCCAACAGCCTGTCCCAAACTTGAAGGGTATTGCCCTGTATATGGCAGAGGCAAAGTTCATTGGCGGCATGGCACCTTACTTCGGCACTCTCACTGTAGGTGGCGTTAAGAAGCATCTTAATTTCAGACCTGTCAAGTTATGCTTCACGTCCTTTCGTCTGATTTCGACTTTGGCGAAAACTGCGACTGACGGTTTCTTGCCGCGTTGATTTAACGAGGGATTTCATGGAAGTCTCTCCTGCGGGTATCATCACAAGTAAAAGCTGCCATTAAAGAACAAAAGCACAAAAAAAGGCTAGGATTAAAAGTTGGTTTGAAGCTACCCTGCTCGAAGACCTTTGTCAAGACCATTTCCAGTTTTTCTTCGGTGTCTTCGTAGCCTCTTCCCTCTCTCATTCTCAACACTTAATACTCGACACTTTTGCTGATAAGGTCTCGCTATGACGGAACAGACAAACGACATCAATCTGACACCCGACCCGGACGTGTTACCGCCCCCAAAGCCGGAAGCACAAACCGAGTCTGACCTCTCGCCTGCCCTCAATGACTCACTGGACGGCTTTCTGCAAAATCTGCGAATCGGACGAAGTGCGGCGGTACACACCCTTCGCGCTTACCGTGCCGATCTCGTGCAGTTTCTCAGTTTTGTGCAAACTCACCCCGATTTAGGAAGCGACCGTCTG
>JACMPS010000322.1 GCA_014377395.1 Chthonomonadaceae bacterium | reverse complement strand
TTGATGGCGTACCACCGCAAACCGCCGCCGTTTGTACCCCCGAAAAAGCGGGGCAGAAAGCACAATGCAGCACAACGAAAAATCACCGCTTAATGCGGGGCTACCCTTTGTCTTTGTGGTACAGTAGAATTGTCCGCAAGGACAAAAATGCCTGCCGAAAGTGCTTCTAACACTCTCGACAGGACTTGCAATCACTCAAATCACTGTTCGAGCGATCATCGGCTCCGTTTTCGCTTTCGCAAAATACGGCGACACAACAGGTAAACCGTTGTGAAGATCGTAATCGCACTTGTGATCACGTTAAGCCAAAAGAAGAAACTAGACATTGTTAGTCTCTCCTTTCTTTGCGGAGTGTAACTCCGCTGAACTGGGACGGTGTTCACGCACCGTCCCTTTTGTTATTGCACACTCGCTTTCCATGAGCGATGCCTCTCCAGGTTTGGGGTTGTTTTTAGAGAACAACAGGCATTTAGTTTCGGTTCCTCGCATTTTTACGGTCTCATGCCCTCTTCTCTCTCTGCCGATAATTCTCCCTGAAAGGCGGGAACGGGCGGCATGGTACAGCATAATCTACAGGGAACGACAACAGCAGGGGCGGAGTTTGCCCGAAAGTTCTGCAATCACCTTGCCGAGTTGCGGCTTCAACCGGGGATTCATCACCGCATCGAGCGTCTAATCAAAGAGTTTTCCGAAGTGCATCCGAACCTGCGAGGTTCCTATTTGTCTCGCCATGTAGACCCAAAGTATTTCGAGGAGGGCGTTTACGGATGGGAAGCGGGTGTGCGTCCGAAACTCCACGCCCTTGCGCTTTCCGGCGATCACCTGCACGAATTTGTTGCGTTTTCCAACGGCTTTCGTAGGTCTTCCACGCCTCTTGAAACGATCTCAAGCGTGGAAGAGGTATGGCTTGAAGCCGCACCCGATAGCCCCTTCACCTATACCGCTTCTCTGACCCATTCTTTTCCTTCGGTGACTTTGCTTTACGCACCAGAGCCGGAAGGACAGGACGCGGCATCACTTTTCATTGACCGCATCAAATACCTGCGTGGTATGTGAAGTCCCGTCATGTAAGGAGTAAAGTTGTCCTATGCCCTGCACCATTTCTGACCGCCGAAGTCGTCTTTCAACGGCAACCCGTTCCCTCTCCGCGCCCACAGAGTTGGTTTTGCTTGAACGCGCCCAGGCACGAATTGCCGAACTGGAAACGGCGAATTTCCGCCTTCTTGAAGACCTGAAAACCCTTCGCAAAGTGCAAACTCCCTCCCCGCTTGCGCTTCTCAGTGGAACGCAACTCATCTGGCTTGCCCTGTCCGCCTTAGGAGTTAGCCTCTTCTTCCTTTTCTTTGTGCTGGCACGACGCTGAACGTTTTATTTTTGCTTTCCCTCAATTTTGTGTCTTTTCCCTTGCAATCGCAACAACATTTCGAGTAAAATACCGGTGAATTTAGCACTCAAATCGTTTGAGTGCTAACAAATTTCGCCGGAACTTCCGTAATTTCCGGCGGGGAGACCTTTCTCCCACCACACCAATGGAGGTTACAAGAATGCCCACACTCAAACCGCTGAATGACCGACTGATCTTGAAGGCTGTTGCCGCAGAAGAGAAAACATCGGGCGGAATTTTCCTGCCTGATTCCGCGCAGGAAAAACCCACCGAAGCCGAAGTAATCGCAGTCGGTCCCGGCAAAACCCTCGATAACGGCAAAGTCGTTCCTATCGAAGTCAAACCCGGCGACATCGTGCTTTACTCGAAATACGGCGGAACCGAAATCAAACTGGCTGGCGAAGAATACATTATTCTTCGACAGGACGATATTCTGGCAATCAAAGAGAATTAGGGAAAGTGTTAAGGATTGAGTGTTAAGTGTTGAGCGGAACCTTATTGGCTTAACACGAAACGCTCACGAGTGAACATTTTTCAAGGAGATAAAATAATTATGGCTTCCAAAGAGATGCTGTTTGATGAAGAGGCGCGTCGTGCGCTCGAGCGCGGTGTCAACAAACTCGCCGACGCAGTAAAAGTGACATTGGGCCCGCGTGGTCGCAACGTGGTGCTTGAGAAGAAATTTGGCTCACCCTCAATCATTAACGACGGTGTAACAATTGCAAAAGAAATTGAAGTCGAGGATGCGTTCGAGAATATGGGCGCACAACTTGTGCGTGAGGTCTCGTCCAAGACAAACGACATCGCGGGGGACGGCACCACAACGGCGACGGTTCTTGCACAGGCGATGGTGAAAGAAGGGCTGAAAGCAGTTTCTGCAGGAGCCAAACCTCTTCTTGTGAAGCGTGGCATTGATCAGGCGGTGGCGGCGATTGTGGAAGCGATCAAAGCGAACGCGGTCAAGGTCGAAGGCAGAGCGGCGATTGCTCAGGTGGCGACGATTTCCGCAAACGACGCCGTGATTGGTGAGATGCTGGCGGAAGCGATGGAGCGTGTCACAACGGAAGGCGTGATCACGGTTGAGGAGAGCAAAGGCACGTCCACTCAACTCGAGGTGGTCGAGGGAATGCAGTTTGACAAGGGCTATATTTCTCCTTACTTCGTGACAGACCCGGATCGTATGGAAGCCATTCTGGAAGACCCGTTCATTTTGCTTTATGAGAAGAAAATCTCTGCGGTGGCTGATCTGGTTCCGGTGATGGAGAAGATCGCGAAGACAGGTCGTCCGATTGTTTTGATTGCGGAAGACGTGGATGGCGAGGCTCTTGCGACGCTCGTGGTCAACAAAATTCGTGGCAACATCAATTCGATTGCGGTGAAGGCTCCTGGTTTCGGGGATCGCCGTAAAGCGATGATGGGTGACATTGCGGTGTTGACGGGCGGCAAGTTCATTACGGAAGATTTGGGATTGAAGATGGAAGGTGTGACTCTGGAAGACCTCGGACGCGCAAAGCGTGTGGTGGTGACAAAAGAGAACACGACGATTGTGGACGGATACGGCGATGCAACGGAGATTGCGGGGCGTGTCTCTCAAATCAAGGCGCAGGTCGAGGAAACCGAGAGCGACTACGACAAGGAAAAATTGCAGGAGCGTCTTGCAAAGTTGTCCGGTGGTGTCGCGGTGGTTCAGGTGGGTGCGGCGACTGAGACTGAGATGAAAGAGAAGAAAGCCCGGATCGAAGATGCGATGAACGCAACTCGTGCGGCAGTGGAAGAGGGGATTGTTCCCGGTGGCGGCGTGGCGTTGTTGAACGCTCAGTCGGTGCTGGCGGGCATGAAACTCGACGGGGATGCTCAGATCGGCGTCAACATCGTGAACCGTGCGATTGAGGAACCACTTCGACAGATTGCGGCGAACGGCGGCAAAGAGGGTTCGGTTGTGGTGAACGCGGTGAAGAATTTGCCGAAGGGTCAGGGCTACAACGCGGCGACTGAGGAGTATGTGGATCTCGTGGCGGCGGGTGTGGTTGATCCGGCGAAGGTGGTTCGCACGGCACTTCAGAACGCGGCTTCGATTGCGGGGCTGATTTTGACGACGGAATGTTTGATTGCGGAGAAGAAGGAAGACGCTCCGGCGCCCTCGGCACCTCATATGCACTAAGTAGGTGTTAGGGAATAGGGAATAGAGGTTAGAGACACTTCCTGATCCCTATTTCTGAACAAGTGAAAAGCCTCCTCACGTTGCGAAAGCAGGTGGAGAGGCTTTTTTCTGGATTGGAGTGAACTTGTTTGGTGGGACGGTGTTCGCTCGGTTCAGTTGGATTTGCGGGCTTTTCTGAAGCCACGCTTTGCGAATGCCGCAAGGATTAAGCCGGAACTTGTCAGGAGTCCGACGGAACCCGGTTCGGGCACAGCACTTCCTTCGATACGGAACGCCAAATCTACGGGTTGTGACACAAAGCCTAATGAGCTAAAAGGGACTGCGTTAAGGTCGCCATTCGTCAGGTCTCCGCTGGGATTCTGAAAATAAGCCTCGCTTCCGTTGACAGGAACTCTCTGGCGGAAAAACCACCCTGACTTGTTTGAATCTCTTACCGGGAAGGGGGCAAGCCAATAGGTTCCAGGCACGAGGTACAGCGGGGTTGCAAAAGTGAAAACAAGGTCGGCTTCGCCTGCATAGGAGGCTCCTGCCACTTCAGAACCGGCGTAGCGGTTGGCTGAGGCAATCTCAGGAGTTGCTCCGAGAGCCAAAACGACGCTATTATTGACGCCTGTGTTTCTCAGAAAAGCCGTGTCTTTTCCGTAAGCGGTGATTTGATTGATGTTCCAACCTCCCGCGCCGACTGTGAAATCATCAAAAATGTAGCTGGAAAAAAGAGGATCAACGTCGGTGTACTCCTGGGCAAAGGTGGTGCCGGGGCCTGTGGCACCACCGGGGTACTGGTCAACCAGAAGGTCTGCATTCGCCTGAATTTGACTGAAGAATACCATGGCACCTATGGAAAGCAGGGGACATGTGAGGAGTGATTTAGGAAGGGTCATGTGCGTTTTCCTTATATTTGTCGCCTTACACTTTATGTCTGTAGGGCGTATGCACCTGGTCAACAACCCCAGGGGAGTAATACTTTTCTTTAGACTCGTGCCGGGGGGGGCTTTGTTCCTGCTCACACGTTTAATTTCAATAAATAGTTTGGAATTGTCCGTTGCTATTTTTGTTACTTATGATGAATTTTGATTTTGTGTGGTGGAAACTTTGTCTTTGTGGTAGAGTGAGGTTGTCCTTTCTTTGCCGGTGATAACACGGCTAAATCGGGACGGTGTTGGGTTACGCGCTGCTGTTGGTAAAAGCCAGAGCGTGAGTAACTCTGCTGGAATTGGGACGGTGCTGATGCCCTGTCCCATTTGACCTGTACGATTCCCGTTTCAGATTGACCTCATCCCCCGATTTCGCCCACTCAGACCCTCTCCTTATGCGTTCATTCCTCACTGATGAGGTGGAGGAAAGAGCGGACGGTGTTCAAGCCTTCCCGTTTTGCTTTTGCAACGTGAGAGGGCTTGTTATTGCTTTATGGTCTGCTTTTACTCGCTTGAAGGACTGAGGGGAAGTAGAGTAAGAGCGTCAGGTGTTTACCAATGGCGGCAGTGGAAAACTTATTTCACGTTCCTGGTCGAGCGACACGTTGTAGGCGAGGGAAAAGCGTCTTAATCTCACCAGCGTCTCACGATTGAGACGAATCATTTTAATCGTGTAGTTTGCCTGTTTCGTCAATCCCTTCAGGTTTCCGTTGGGCAAGATTTCGTAGTGCTGTTCCCAATCATCAGCACAGAGATCAACGAAACCCGATCCCTCTACCAACTGACCGTAAGTGGGCCAATGATGCGATTTGCTTTTGCGTCCATTGCACGCACGGCAGCTCCAGCAGAGATTTTCATAAATGGAAATTAGATGTGGAAACTTGTCTTGCGGACGAAAATGATCTATCTCGAATACCTCTTCCTCACCCGCCCAGTCTTCATGTCGATGACAGTAGGCACAGCACTGCTCGAAATCGGCGCGGACGTGGGAACGGTACTTCGAATAGGTTTTTGTAAGGAATGGAGCGGGCGAAGTGCGGGTGAAACGTGCCAACAGAGGGTTTCCCTTTCGATCAGGCTCGTCCATTCGTTAGCATGGCAAGTAGACGCTCTTCCTGCGGTGCATCAAAGGCATCTACTTCACGTCCCAACCGCTCTTGCTCTGCCTCTTCCGCGGGAGTAATCCCTACCGAAAATTCTTTATCTACCAGAGTGTGATACCGCTTGAGAGTACGTCGGAACGCGAGTTCACGGCGGTTTCTTTCCTGTGCGTTCGTATATTCCTCGCCATAGCCAGGAAACTTAAAGGGAAGCCCGCCTCGCCGTGTCTCCGTGAACTGACTGAGCAGGAGCGTTTCTAGGTCGGCAGGAAGTTCATACGCCTCTATCACGGCAGCATCTATTTGATAGAGCAGGTCGCGGCACATTGGTTCCCAATCAGGGGCGAGGCGAGGTTCCGCGATCCATTCCTGCCGTTTCGTCGCGTAAGATTGCACAAGATAGACGATGAGTTCTGTCTGCTCACTTGTGAAATGGGGAACGGGAATTTGCTTTATCCATTTGTGATAATTATCTCTTCCGCTCGACTTATCGAATAAAAAAGCGTTTCCCATCGGGCTGTTGATGAGTGCCGCGATAAGTTCTAACGGTGC